>JAIXVT010000073.1 GCA_027482725.1 Pseudomonadota bacterium
AATGTCTAAAAGCACGCCGTCCATAAAGGGGATGACTTTTTCATTTGCGCCAAGTTTGCGCTCAATTTGCTTTTTTTGGGTTTCCAGAAGGGTAGTGGTCTGATCAAAAATGTCTAAGGCGCGGAGTTTGGTGCTGCGATAGGTCTTGTCACACGGGTGTTCGTTTTCATGGCCGATCAGGGATCGCAGGGTGTCGGAGGTTTCGCTGGGGGTTAGGCGGATATGGGTGGGGTTGAGTGGCGATGCTGTCGATCCTAGCCACGTCGGTGAAACTTTGCCCTTATTGCTACACGCAGAGATCCCCATAAGAACCCCAAGCATGAGGAGTCCCGCCACCTGCTGTCGCCTTGAGTATTTATGCCACATCCCGCTCATGGATAACTTTGTCCTTATCGGCGTCCCGAGTTCTGATGGGACGCTTTAATTCTTCCTTACGAATAGTTGACTAAATTACCCTAATTGTCGCTACGTGTCAAGTCGTAACTGGTGGGAAACGCTGGAGTTGGATTCATGATTAGCTGGGAAAAATGCAGTAAAATCAGAATGTTATGACTTGGAGTCCGGATTCGCGTCACTGGCCAGCTGCAATCGCCCTCCCACACCATAGGATAAAACCCAGTAGGTACAGGGGAAATCCCCGTGCTTGGAATCCGGTCAACTCCAGCATCACCCGCCAGTTACGGGAAAATGACGCGGGTGCGCAGGGTATGGGGCAGGGCATTCAACGCCTGTATGATTTCCGGAGTCAAGACCGACTCCACGTCCGCCACCAGGTAGCCTAGCTCCGTATCGGTGGCCAAAGTTTGGGATTGGATGTTCGCCCCGGCCTCGGACAAAATCCGGTTGATGTCCTTCAGTACGCCCTTCACGTTCTTATGCACGTTCAGTAGTCGGGTGCGCCCCAGCCTCACCGCGCCACTGCTCCCCATGCCTGCGGCAGCGGGTACATCGACCTCCGGAAAATTCACGGCGGTGCGGGTGGATCCCGTTTGCGCAAAGCGAATCAGCGTCGACGCCACTTCACGGCCGATATTCACCTGAGCCTCTTCGGTTGCGCCCCCAATATGCGGGGTCATGATCACATTGTCGTAACCGCGGAACGGCGATGGATAATCCGGGGTGTTTTTTTCAGGCTCGGAGGGGAACACATCGATCGCGGCACCCGTTAAATGCCCCGTGTCCAACGCGCGTCGGAGCGCATCAAGGTCGACGACCTCGCCACGCGACGCATTGATCAGGCACGATCCTCGCGGCATGGCTTGCAGTTCTTGGTCTCCGATCAGCCCGCGGGTCGATTCCAGGTTCGGCACATGGAGTGTCACAAAATCAGATCGCTTCAAAACCTCGGTCATTGACGACAAGGGTTTTGCGTTACCGAGCGCTAGTTTGGATACGACATCAAAAAACACCACGCGCATGCCTAAAGATTCCGCCAGCATGGATACTTGTGTGCCGATGTTGCCGTAACCAATGATCCCAAGCGTTTTTCCACGTACCTCAAAGCACCCGGCGGCACTTTTATTCCAAATCCCTTGATGCATTTCCGTATTGCGGGTGCCCAGTTTGCGGGAAAGCATGATGATTTCTGCGATCACCATTTCCGCAACAGATCGCGTATTGCTAAACGGAGCGTTAAATACGGCCACTCCGCCCGTGCGCGCTGCCCCCAAATCCACCTGGTCGGTGCCGACACAAAAGCACCCTACAGCGTGGATCAATGGTGATGATTTAAAAAATCCCGGAGTCAGTTGGGTCTTGGATCGAATGCCGAGTAAATCAAAACCTTTAACGGCTTCAATCAATTCGGGTTCGGTCAGAGCGCCTTTTAGCGATTTTACTTCGATGTTTTCTTGAACAAAAAGTTCTTCGGCAATGGGGTGAATATTTTCCAGCAACAAGACTTTCATAAAGTGTGTTTCACTATAACCAACCGATGCCGATCTTCACAGACAAAACCTTCAAACTGGCCACGCCTTATCAACCTACCGGGGACCAACCCCAAGCGATCGAAGTGTTGGTCAAAGGGTTGGAAACGGGCAAGAATGCACAAACCCTGCTTGGAGTCACGGGTTCGGGAAAAACATTTACGATGGCCAATGTGATTTCCCGCGTTCAGCGTCCCACTCTGATCTTGGCGCACAACAAAACGCTAGCCGCTCAGCTCTATACCGAGTTTAAAGAATTTTTTCCGGATAATGCGGTTGAATATTTTGTCTCGTATTACGACTACTATCAGCCCGAAGCGTACATAGCGACCACCGATACTTATATTGAAAAAGATTCGCAGATTAACGAAGAAATCGACAAGCTCAGGCATTCGGCGACGCGCTCCTTGCTTGAGCGCAACGATGTGATCATCGTGTCGTCGATATCTTGCATCTACGGTTTAGGTAGCCCCGAAGCTTACGAAGGATTGATTTTGTATCTAGAAGTGGGCAAAGAGTTTAAGCGCCAGGACGTGATCCGTAAACTGGTAGAAATCCAGTACAAAAGGAACGACGTGGATTTTCATCGCGGGACGTTCCGGGTGCGTGGGGAAAACATAGAGGTCTATCCGGCCTATGAAGAAGAAGTTGCGGTGAGATTGGAGTTTTTTGGAGACGAATTGGAAACGATTTCCTTGTTTGATCCGCTCCGGGGAATTCGGTACGAAAAAATCCCGCGTGTCACGATTTATCCTGCCAGTCACTATGTTACGACAGCGGACAACCGTAAACGCGCGATGCACACGATTCGAGAAGAACTCCGCGAGCGACTTCTGGATTTAAAAAGCAATAACCGGTTGCTTGAGGCACAGCGCTTAGAGCAGCGCACACTTTACGATCTTGAAATGATCGAGCAGATTGGATTTTGTCAGGGCATTGAAAACTATTCGCGCCATTTAACGGGGCGCAAGCCCGGCGATCCGCCGCCGACGTTGATTGATTATTTCCCTAAAAACTGGCTCTGCTTTATTGATGAAAGCCATGTGACGGTTCCCCAGATCGGTGGAATGTATCGGGGTGATCGCGCACGAAAAATGAGCCTTGTGGATCACGGTTTCCGTTTGCCATCCGCACTCGATAACCGCCCGCTTAATTTTCAGGAATGGGAAAAGCTACTGAATCAAACGATCTATGTTTCGGCTACTCCAGGGGAATATGAGCTTAAATTGACTCAAGGTCAGATGGCGCAGCAGGTGATTCGCCCTACCGGGTTGGTAGATCCTGTGGTCGAAGTGCGGGGCGCGTCCAATCAAGTCGAAGATTTGTTTCAAGAAATCCAAAAGCGTATTGTCCGTCAAGAGCGGGTGCTGGTGACCACGCTCACCAAGCGTTTGGCCGAAGATTTGACCAAGTATTTCACTGAGAAAAAAATAAAAGTGAAGTACCTGCACTCCGATATCGAAACTTTAGAACGTATCGAGATTTTGCGAGATTTACGGTTAGGTACGTTTGATGTTTTAGTGGGCATCAATCTGCTCAGAGAAGGACTCGATCTGCCCGAAGTGTCTTTGGTTGCTATTTTGGACGCGGACAAAGAGGGGTTTTTGCGGAGCGAGCGGAGTTTGATTCAGACCATCGGGCGTGCAGCACGTAACGCCGAAGGCTTTGTGATTTTGTATGCGGATCGAGTAACCGATTCGATGCATAAGGCCATCACAGAAACGGCAAGACGCCGCAAGATTCAAGAGGATTACAATACTCGAAATGGAATTATTCCCACGACCATTCGTAAGGCTATCGCTAAGCCCATCGAGATTGAGGGCGAGTTTGGCGAAAAGCGCGAAGCCAAACTCACGATTTCTTCGCGTAAGGTGAAGGATCGAGGACTTCCGCTTCAGGACTTGGGCTTGTTGGATTTTCCAGACGAACTGTCACGTGTCGAAGCGCTTAAAGATTTACTGGGTGATCGGTTCAAAAATCTGGAATCCCTCCCGCGCGTCGTGAAAAAAATGGAAAACGAAATGCGCGAATCCGCGAAAGCGCTCGAGTTTGAAAAGGCTGCCGAACTCCGCGACACTTTGCGACGGGTGAAGGCGCTGAGTGCTGGGTTCTAGGGGCCTACAGATCGGGCTCTATTCTGTCCAAATCAAATTAAATTCAAACGCTCCGGGAACTTTTTAATCGCATTTGTAATTTCTTTGACTTGGACAGAATAAATTCCAGGCATTGCTGCTCATAAAAGGGGGATTTCGGGGGGCATTCAAAAGATGACAACGCCAAAGCTTTCAGAGCTAATACAAAAGCCGTATGATCTCGTCGCATCACGGTAAAATATTTAAGGACTTATCAATACCCGATAACCATTCACCCCATGATCGTGTTGGTACGTAAATAAGTTCTACAACGTCTTCAAATACTCCCGCAACTCCTGCTTCTGCTCGGGGCCAAATTTTTCGGTAGACCCAGGGCCTGCGTCGCGAAAGATGCGGTCATAGTGTCCGGTGTTGGACATCCCGGGGCGGCGAGTGTCGTAGGTGTGTTCGCGCAGGTGATCCGCACCACGCCAAGCCTCTGGGGTTTTTGCACCCATCGGATACCCGACGCAATCATGATCGTAGTCGGTATCGGGATCACGCGCTTCACCCGAAACATAACTCATCGCCCGTAATTCCGGCGCAGTCATGAGTTCGCATAAATTGGGGATCGCATTGTTGTGGAAGTAAGGATAGCGCGCAAAAATTCCTTCTAACGGAGGAGGCACATACCCATTTTGAACTTCGATTTGTATTCCGTAAATTTGCGAAAATGCTAACGGGTTTAATGCCGCTGCCAAATCAGTCATTCCCCGAGCACGGTAGGGATCGGTCCCTACATTTTTTACGGGTGTCCGTTCAAAGTAGGTGTAGCGCAGGGTCGGTGCATGCGGGGCGCTCCAGTCTTTTGTCGCCATACCGTGGCACTTGGCGCAGGCCGTTTGATAAATCGTTTCGCCCCGACGCGCCCGAACAACATCAATCGTTCTCGTGGGAAAAATTCGAGAGTACTGCGGTGCCGGTGTGGCAAACACCGCAGTCGTTAAATCTTCGATAATCTCGGGGTGGGCATCAATCCACTGTTGAATCTCCAGCAGGTCCGCACCGCGCCCAATTTCATTCCACAGTAGATTGGTCAATATCGGATTTCCAGATACCACCGATCCATCCGCAAGCCAGCGATTTTTATACTTCAAGTTCCACCACGGTTGCGGCTTGCTGTCGGCGGGGGTGTGATCCAATAAAACGGCGCGCGGATTTTTTTGCGCCTCTGGATCAACGCTTGCCCATTCGTCTGCACTCCGCCGTGCAAGCGACAACGCCACTTGCGCAAGTGACGTATCCAGTCCCAAAGCGAGAGGAATTTTTACGCCGATCGAGCGCGCGTTTTTTTGAGCCGATTGATAAAGTGCCCGTTCTTCGGGGTTCAGTTTGTAAACGCGGGACAACAAGGGTTCGGGCAATACTTGGAGCAGTTTTCTGCCCGCATCAAAAAATGCATTTGATCGCGGGAAACGGTTGGTCGCACCGATCACGATTGTCCCAAACAAATTTCCCGAATGACACGCCATACAGCCTAAGGTAAAACCTGTTGCCGAATATCCGTAATGTCCAGAAGCGCGGGTAATTTGTGTTACCCCTAAAGGGTAGGGGCGATCGGCGCTTGCCGAGGGATCGGGATGCAATCCCAACCACGACCAAAAATCGTTAAAATTAGGGCTACCTTTAAGTTTAAATAATACCCGCACCCAACGCGTGATCGGGTCATCCGGCCCTGAGTTCAAAAGTTTAAGCGCTGGTCGAACCGGGATCAGTAAGCCTGTGGGCGTGACCGGGTAAAATTTTGCGTGATGGATTCCGGAACTGCGGTGAACCTCAAAATCGGAGTGCCAATTGAAAATATTGGTGCGGCCTGTGGTAGGAATCGGAGAATCCTCGGCGAAAATGGTTTTATCTGCGATTACGCTATCGGGAATTCCTTTGCCCTGGGTCGGCAACGTATACCCCAAAATCACGAGAGATGCCCCCGCTGTATAGCGGTGGGTTTTTGCAAGGATACGCAATACATTCGGCATGTCGTGGGCCCCCCCACGGATAACTGTAATCTTTAAAAGTTGATTTTATCAAAATGAAATCCGCTGAGTGCCACGAAATGCCACAAACGAATGCACAACTGGGACCATAATTGGAGCCAGTGGAATACGGGAACGCACGGTTTTGTAAAATGACCTCTAGGCGATGATCAGGTGGGAAAGATAATATCGGATCGTGAACCGAAAAACCGCCCCCCGAAAAAAACACACTCCGCCTAAAAACCGATCCCCCCTATTGAAATCCGTCGGTTTTGTCATCAAAACCAACCAGCCCGAAGCGCAATCGTTGGCCCAAGATCTGGTTGGAGTTTTACATGCCCGTAACATCAAGGTGGTGTTCAATCACCAGGACAAGGCGCTCGCAAAAAATCTGCCGGGCGTCTCCGTGGTTCACAAAGATAAACTCCCCGAACATTGTGATTTGATCATCGTATTGGGAGGTGATGGCACGTACTTGAGCGCCGCACGCCTCATGAAAAAAAAATCAATTCCCATTTTAGGCGTAAATATGGGCACACTCGGGTTTCTCACTGAAATCAGAAAAGAAGAGGTGTTCGATGCCGTTCACGCCATTTTTGTAAAAGGCGAACTGAAAATTTCAGAGCGGGCTCTCCTTGGTGTGCGCCTAGAGCGTGCCGGTAAAGTCCTCTTGGACAGTTTTGTAGTCAACGATGCCGTGATTTCCAAAGGGGCGATTGCCCGGATCATTGGCGTAAAAATTTCAGTGGATGGCCGCTTTGCCAATACCATTCGCGCGGACGGAATTATTGTTTCGACGCCGACAGGATCCACGGCGTATTCGCTTGCAGCAGGGGGTCCGATCGTGATGCCCACATTAAATGCTCTTCAAATCACACCGATCTGCCCGCATGGTTTGAATCAGCGCCCGGTGATGTTGCCGGATACCGCAAAAGTAGAGCTCACCCTAAACCATATGCCGGGCCATGTGTATTTAACTCTGGATGGTCAGGAGGGTGTGGACTTAAAAGAAGGCGATCGTATTACCGTTTCGCGCGCTCAGGGAAAAGTGCTTAAAATCGTGAATTCCCCGCATCGGGATTATTTTTTGCTTCTTCGAGAAAAGTTGTCGTTTGGGGGTTCACCGAGGGAAGCCTAAACGCCAGGCATTAGCTTTGGCACCAGAGTTGAAGATTTAAAGTTAAAGGAGTCTAAACGATGTTACGACGCATGACCATTCGCGCTTTTGCTTTGATTGACCAAGCAGAAATCCCTTTCGGCAACGGTTTAAATGTCATGAGCGGGGAAACGGGCGCCGGGAAATCGATTGTTCTTTCGGCGATATCCTTACTGCTCGGAGGACGCGCTTCTAGTGATGTGATCCGCTCAGGTTGTGACGAAGCGGTGGTCACCGGAGAGTTCGATATTGACTCATCTCCCTGGATTCAGGACCGTCTCCGTGCTGTGGGTTTAGACGAATCGCCACGCGAGCTGTTGATCAAAAGGTCTGTTCACCGTAACGGAAAAAACCGAATTTACATTAACGGAGAAAGTGCGACATTGTCGATGCTCGCACAAGTCACCGACGGACTGGTCGATCTGTGTGGGCAACACGAGCACCAAAGTTTGTTCAAGCCTGAAACTCAAATGGACTTGATTGATCGTTTTGCCCGCTTGGATAGGATGTGCTCCGAAACCCAGCAAAAAATTACCGAATGGAAGTCCGCACTCGCGGAACGAGACAAGCTCCGCGCGCGGGAACTTGACCGTGAACGCGAAAAAGAATTTATCACGTTTCAGATTCAAGAAATTGCATCGGCAGGTTTGGCTCAAGGAGAAGACGAACGTTTGGCTGAAGAAAAAAAACGTCTTCAATCCGTGGAGCAACGGTTATCGCTTGCGCAAA
>JAIXVT010000227.1 GCA_027482725.1 Pseudomonadota bacterium
AATCACGTATGGGAACATATTCCAGCGAAGAGTAGATCGCGGATGGATAGAGCTGTCGTTGGCTCATCCCAAGGCGCTCTAAGTTTTTCTTATCTCGCATGGACCCCTGGGGATTTCCCCGGGGGTCATTTTTTTTGTTTAGGATCCGGTGTTGGCTCCACATTGAAATTTTCGGATTCTTTAACCGACTGACGGATCAAATTACGTAGAATCCGATTTCGGTTCACTTGTCCTACCAGCGATTTTGTATCGTCGTATAAGCTCGGATCATTCACGAATGCACCTAAAGTTCCTTGTCCGGAGTTAATTTTGTCTAAAATCTGATTCATGCTTTTTAGTGCAGATTTTAGTGGGGTGCCTTCAAGGTCTTGGTTCACTTTTTGGGTGATGCCCTCAAGGTTATTGAGGATATTTTCCAGTCGATTTTTTCGGTTGAGAGCGGAAAGGGCTTGGTCCAAACTTTCTGTCGCTGAGGTCAACCGTTGAACCAGCTTGTCTCCTTGGTTGAGCACCTGCGAAAAATCCTTTGATTTCCCTGGGGGAATTTCATCATCATTTTGGAGTTCGGGTTGTTCGATATCCCCCGCAATGATGGATAAGTATTTATCCCCCAAAACCCCTTGAGTGACGATTTCTACGGTTGAGTCTTTTCTAATCCATTGTCCGTACTTGGATTCTACTTGGTAACTGACTTTGATGTCACGGGTACTTGGGTCAAAGTCGACATCTGAAACAGAGCCGATTTGTAGCCCCCCTAAAACAACTTTAGCCCCGGTAACAAGCCCATCCACTTTAGAAAAATGGGTGTGATAATGCGTTACGCTTGTAAAAAAATTTTGTTTTCCACCTAATACGAGAATTGCAATTAAGGATAGGGCCAAACCGGTGAGTACAAAGGCCCCAACTTTGAGTTCAAATTTTTTGCTCATTTTACATGTGCTCCTTGAGTAAAAGAAATCACGAGAGGATCTGTGGATTTTTTTAGTTCTTCAGGTGTTCCTGTAATCGCAATTCTTCCTTGGTTTAAAATTGAAATTCGGTCACAGACTTCAAAAGCGGCCGGAATGTCGTGTGTAACAAAAATTCCGGTAAGCCCCTTTTTTTTGAGTCTTTTGATGTTTTCAACAAGGCGTGCTGTGTTCACGGGGTCAAGTCCTGCGGTGGGTTCGTCGAATAGGATAACTTTAGGATCGGAAATCAGGGCGCGAGCCAAGCCCGCTCGTTTTTGCATTCCACCGGAGAGTTCCGAGGGCAAAAGGTTGTTTGCACCCGTAAGGTCGACTTGAGCAAGCATTTGATTCACTTTGATTTCAATTTCTTTAGGCTTAAGTTCGGTGTGATTTTCCAGAGGGAACGCCAAATTCTCCTGCACCGTAAGCGAATCAAAAAGGGCTCCATTTTGAAAAACATAACTTATCTTTAATCGTACTGGGAAAAGAGCGCGTTCATTGAGGCGTGTAAGGTCCTTGCCTTCAAACCAGATAGAGCCTCGGTCGGGAGTCTCAAGTCCAATAATTGACCGGAGAATAACGCTTTTTCCTGTTCCTGAGCCCCCGAATAGGCCCAGGATTTCCCCCGAAAAGAGATCAAAACTTACGCCACGATGAACTATTTTTTCACCAAAACTTTTATGTATGTTTTCAACGCGCAAGATGGGTTCCATAAAAAGTTAGTACCTTGGGTAGAGGGTCATGAAAAAAAGTTTGGTGAGAAAAAAATCTGAAATCATGATGAAAATGGAGCTCGTGACCACGACTTGTGTTGTTGTGCGCCCTACGCCTTGAGTTCCTCCTTCGGAATTCAATCCTTGGTAGCAGGCAGTCATTGCGATAAAGAACGCAAAAACAAAAGTCTTGAGCATTCCCGTAACGAGATCCGTGATCGTTATGGTCTCGTAGATCTTGGCGGCAAAGAATCCAAAGCTAATGTTGAGCTCTGTCTTGGAGATAAGCATCGCACCCCCTAATGCAATGTAATCAACAAACAAGGTCATGAGGGGGAGGGCAATCATGCAGGCTAAAACACGGGGAATAACAATACGCTGAATGGGGCTTGTGCCTAAAGCCCTGAGAGCGTCGATCTGCTGAGTGACTTTCATTGATGAAATTTCCGAGGCCATTCCGGACCCAATTCGACCCGAAACAAGAAGACTTGTAAAAACGGGTCCCATTTCCCGAAGGATTGCAAGAGACGAGAGCTTGGGGACGTAGAGGGTTCCTCCAAAGCGAGCCAAGCCTTCTCCAAACTGAAGGGCCATTACAGACCCTGTGGCTAGGCCCGTGATGATGATCAATGGCCAAGACTGTACTCCTATCCAATAGAGTTGT
The DNA here is from genome assembly GCA_027482725.1 of Pseudomonadota bacterium. Taxonomy (GTDB): domain Bacteria; phylum Bdellovibrionota; class UBA1018; order UBA1018; family CAIMNF01; genus JAIXVT01. The sequence continues at coordinate 2,328 of JAIXVT010000227.1, forward strand.
TCGATCAGTAACTTGAACGGGAAAGGCGGCAAAAGCATTTCTCGCAAAGTCTGAATCACCAGTCGGGAGAAACCATCGGTATACCTTAGTGTTCGGTAAAGGGCGGGAAAGTAGGTATCCAAGTTCACGGGTGATCCTTAATGAGGTTTTTTCGATAGTTACTGACATCTTCTTGATCGGGGATGGTGGCCCCCCCTTTTTTTAGATCCTGATCTTTACGGGGCGAACTCACGAGAACTAATTCGGTAACGCATTTCGGAGAAGAAAAAACAGAAATTTCAACAATTTTAGAAATTTTTACGCTTTGCGAATCACTCACCCAGGCAACCCCACGGGAAATAACCCCCGTTACCGTGGCCCCTTTTTTTGAATTCGCCGAAATAGGTTCACTGTCGACAGTTTTCCAGTCTGAGAAAGAAGCGCGTAAATTTTTTAAAATTTTATCATGGGGAAATTTTTTTTCTTTCTCTCTACAGGTTTGTACAAACGACAGAACACCGTTTGTTTTGCTGTTGCTCCAGATCAGCCCCTCATCAGAGGGAGACTTGGAAGAGGGAGACTTGGACCAATTTTTCCCTGGAGAATCCATGGAGGTTAAAGGGGAGGGCTCGTCCACGGGTTTAACGTTTCCGACGATTACACTACAAGCGTTTATGAATGCTACAGAAGCTATTGCGACAGATGCTAAAACACTGACGAATGGATAGTTCAAAAATGATCCCTCTGCCGTCAAGATAGCACCTGAACAAGAAAGATGAAATTCCAGGATTGATTGCTAGGTAAAACCTGCCATCCTAAATAGAGACAGCGAAAATGTTTCTAGGAAGGGAGCTTGTTTCGCTATGGAAAAAATTTATCTTCAAATGTCTTGGGGGCGGTTCTACCCGAAAAGCCCATTAATGACTTCGTTTTATTTCTTGGGGCAGCTTGCTTTGACCTTGGTTGGGATTTGCGCCCAAGCGCGTTCCGGGGAGGGCCAACAAGATCCGCTCCCTCGTCATGAAATTTTAGCGTTCTCACGTTTGGTTTCGCTCGAATCGAAAGCTTCGTTTTCTCGGTTATTAATCCATGTTCCTGAAGGATTTTCCCCGAAAGTGGAGAGTCAGTCGAAATCGTTCCGAATCACTATACCGGATGCGGATCTGACTGATCTTGGAGTGCCACCCCACGCAAGGCCCAAGCTAAAGCGTTATTTGGCCGGCGTATCTGATCGGCGCATCAAGTCGTTAGATTTTGATCAAAATCCCGATGCTTTGGTGATCCATGGAGTTTGGGTGTACCCCGTTGGCGACGAGCAATTGGCTTATAACGAGATGGAGGTGTTTGATTTTCGACAAAAAAACTCCTCTGCCTATG
>JAIXVT010000246.1 GCA_027482725.1 Pseudomonadota bacterium
AAGTTGGGGAATTAATTTCCTCAATACGACTCGGAGGCAGGGGGGTTTTTACGGCCGAATAAACCTGCTGAGCGACATTTAGACCTAAAACCGCGTACCCTAGCCCGATCAGCTGATTAAATCCTGGCTCCAGCACCAAAGCTTGATCGGAAGGCAGCCACTGACTTATCGCCCAAAGTTTAACCCCTACGGTCACCGCTGCGAGTACGGACACGGGAACTAACAATTTATAGGAAATATTTTGCAACCGAGATGCCACCGTTTCAAGCGGCACCCCCAACCCACTCAATTGCCCTGCCCAAACCACCTTGGGATGACGCGACTCAACGATGCCCCTGAGAAGAGATACGGGATCGAGATAACCTTGGCACAAGACCTGACCAATATCAATTTTAATGGATTGCGATGCAAAACCTTGAAGCGGAAGAACAAAAAGAGCCAGGGTCAACACGATTAACTTTTTCATACAACCTTCTTTGAACAATTCTTGATTAATGTAGACTTCCTTTGAGTTGCTGTAAACGCATTCTTGCTGGCGACAAAAAAGCCAATTTTTAAACTCTAAAAGTTTAAAAAAATAATCAGCACGCCTCAGCCAGTTTTGCTAAAACTTAACTCATGCATCAAAACGCTGTACCCCCCAATTCCCATGAATCTCGGGCACTTCTCCATTCAAAAATTTTCGCTTTCTCTTGTGTCTTCGCTCTTACCACCTCCCTAGCGCCCCCGCCGGCTCGGGCCGACGCAATCACTCAAGCTTACCTCGACGCTCAAAGGTCTAAATGCGATAAAAGTCTCCGCAACAATGAAAACACGCCCCAAAAACCTGAAGAACTGGAAGTTCTTGAGCTTATCGCTAGCCTTCCCGTTTCTGAGCTAGAACCCGAACTAGTCCGGTTTAAAAAAAACGGCTGGATCACGGAAAAAAAGAAAATCGAACTCGAACTGTTTTGGCTGATCCGAAACCATCGCGCGATTGCGCAAGAAATCTTAGACGCTCCCGCACCAACGGTAACCCTGATCTCAAGCTTAAATCCCACATCTCCAGGGTTTGATTGGGAGTCTATAAAGGGTCAAGTGGCACACCTCGAGCAAGAACTGATCGATGCCACCCTCCCCTACCAAGAAAAATTTTCTCCGCTCATTGGGCATAACCTCAATCAGCCGAACTCTGTCGCAATTTCAATCCCAGACATCAAATCACTGATCATTCGAGCGCTATTTGCATCATGGGCCAAAACACCCGGATTAACCCAACTCCGCAGTCTTGCCCACGGTTATGCTGTGGAATCGACGATCAAGCAAATGATGACCCTAGTTGGTCTTGGGCGACTTTATCCGTCGGGGCTGTATTGGGAAACGCGAATGATCCATCAGGGAATCGATGATCAATTCATTCCTATACTGATTCATGGGCCTGAACTCCGAAAATTAGCGACCCAACAGTTGCGACTTGCCTCTATGGAGTTTGAACCCCACTAAAAGTTGCTAACGAATAAAAAAATCGGGCTGATCCAAAGACCCGATAATTTTTTTACAAATCCGCTCAAAGTCTTCGGGTCGGGACACAAAATCCAGATCGTCGCTTTCGATAACGACTTTTTTGCCGAGCGTGTAGCCCCCAATCCATTCGTCATAATACCGATTAAGGTCGGACAAATAAGATTCGGGCATATCTTGTTCATAGGCGCGCCCCCGTTTTTTGATTTGGTCTTTTAGCCGCGGGAGCGATTTGCGCAAATAAATCATCAGGTCCGGCGGTGCCAACCGCTGCGACACAATCCGATACACCTCGATGTAGTTTTCATAGTCCCGCTTTTCCATTAACCCCTGCTCATAGAGATTTCGAGCAAAGATATTGGCGTCTTCGTAAACGGTGCGGTCCTGAACCGCACTAAACTCGCCTTGGGTAATCTCTTCGTGGGTTTTCACCCGGTGAGTCATAAAATAAATCTGGAGCGGGAACGACCAGCGCCTCATGTCCGTATAAAAGTCTTGGAGGTAGGGGTTGTCCGAAACCGATTCAAACCGCGCTTGCCACTGAAACCGTTCAGCGAGCATTTCCGTTAACGTCGTCTTTCCCGTCCCGATGTTTCCGGCAATCGCGATAAACAGTTTTTGGCTCGTAGGCATGAACAGGGTTTAAACAAAAGTCGGCTATCTGTAAATGTTCTCCAAGGATTTTTCCCAGAATTTTTTTGCCTACCCCTAAAACCTCAGGGCAAAGGCTTGTCGATTTGACGAACTTCGGTAAATCTATGCGTATGCCGCACAATAAAGAAATCCTGACCCCTGTTGTCGAATCGTTAACCCCAGCCAACAAAGGTTTAGAAAACGTGGTGGCCTGCACTTCAGAAATCAGCACCATTCATGATGTCACGCTGTTGTACCGCGGATACACGATCGAGGACTTAGCTCAGAGCTGCGGGTTTGAAGAAGTGGTGCATTTGTTGTGGACCGGCAAACTGCCCAACTCCACCGAACTTGCCCACATCAGAAAAGACTTGGTTGCGGCAATGGCCCTCCCCCCGGCATTGGTTCCTCATTTGGAGACGCTAGCAAAAACAAACTCTCACCCCATGGCCAAGTTGCGTTCGGCGGTTTCGTTTTTTGGGAACTTGGACACCAACCAAGACGATATTTCTCCTGCGTCGATTAAAGAGAAATCCATTAAAATGACCGGTGCGATGGGCGCGATCACCGCGGCGCTTTCACGTTTAGAACAGGGGCAAGCGTTAATTGCGCCCCAAGCCGATAAGACAATTGCATGGAACTTTTTGAACATGATCCGCGGCAAAGCACCCACCGCCGACGAAGAAAAACTTTTCGATACCGCCCTTGTCCTCCACGCCGATCACGAGCTTAATGCCTCGGCGTTTTCGACTCGGGTGGTGGCTTCGTCAACTACCGATTATTACTCTGCGATGACGGCCGCAGTCGGATCACTCAAGGGCCCACTCCACGGCGGTGCTAACGAAGCGGTGATGGTGATGCTCAAGGCTATAGGGAGTTACGACAAAGTTGATGCATTTATCGAAGATGCGATTGTTAACAAAAAGAAAGTCATGGGAATCGGCCACCGAGTTTATAAAAATGGAGATCCCCGTGCAAAAATTCTGCGCGAGTTGTCGTTGGTCACCTGCAAAAAGGCAGGACTGGAAGATTTCCACAAAATGCTGGTCCGCATCCAAGAGCAAATGGAAGAACAAAAGGGGCTAATGCCGAACGTAGATTTTTATAGCGGGCTTGTGTACACAGCCCTTGGGTTACAACCCAAAGACTTTACTCCCATTTTTGCCACGTCTCGGATTTCCGGCTGGTCAGCCCAGATCATGGAGCAGTTTGCCAACAACCGCATTTACAGACCGCGCGCGTTTTACGTGGGACCGGTTGGACTTAAATCCACCCCCATTGCTCAACGCTAAAAATTGATTTCGAACAAATAGATTCAAAAACCCCTATAAATTCGATTCAAATCCAGACTTGTTTGTAACCTTTTATTGACACATGGCGTTATCTCAGCTAAGGTTAGCCTCCTTCGAAAATTGAATTCGAGTTGGGCGGTGTGCTTAATCGCATCAGTGGATATTCCGTCTGGGCTAGCCCGGACACCAAGAAAGAGGTTATAGAAATGAATCCAAAAACCGTAAGTACCATTAAAAAAGAGCTCATTCAACGTCGTGATGTATTGATGTCTCTTCAAAAGAAAAACTCTCAAGCTGATATCGACATCGTTGAAGTATCTAATAAAGATTTAGTGGATTTGTCCGATGTTGAGGGCTCATGGTTCACCAAAGAGCGCATGAGCTTTCACTTGAAACAAGAACTGTCTCAAGTTGCCAATGCGTTAGTTCGCATGGAGCAAGGAACCTTTGGGCGCTGCGAAGAATGTGATGCAGAAATCCCCATTAAGCGCCTTCGCGTGCGTCCCGATGCAACGCTTTGCTTGGCTTGCCAAGAAACGGCCGAACGCGACATGAGTCGCTCATCGACACAATTCCTTCAGTAGTCGGAATCTCACTAAAACACTTGTTTTAGGGCGAACTCCTCCTTTGGGGTTCGCCGTTTTTTTGGGGGGCTGCTTGCAGCGACTGGGCATCCCCGTGGCCTGACCCAAATATTCGATTTTGGGAACTCCTGAACGCCATTTTTGCGCATCAACCCAAAATTGTCGGGCATGCGGCACCCGACCCTGATCTAGAGATAACATCCCCAGCAAAAACAAAGCTCTCGGGTGCAGGGGCTCGTTTTTCAGGGCTTGTGCTAAATACAGTTCGGCCTGGGAAGCGTCCCCCGCCACAATGGAGTCTTGAGCAATGCTTAAAAAACTCTCTGTTTCGGTATAAAGGCTCTGTTCAAACACCCAGGAGCGATCGCGTAAGTGAGGTCGTGTGACGTCCGAAAAAAAAGACTCTATAAGTTGAAACTTTCCCAATGCCCCATAGGCTCGAATCAAAAGAACGGCATCATCCTCGGTCCATTGGGGCTGGTCTGCAATCGCAGAGGCTATTTCAGCATAATCTTTAGACAATAAAGCTTTTTCTAATCGCGGATGAGCAGGACGAGACCAAGCCGCCCCCCCAAAAATCAACGAAAAGCTTAAGATTAAACGCACCATAGGCTAAAATTTAAAGGATGCCTGCGCTAAACCCTAATTTGTTTTTTGGCATAAAGATCAAAACAATAGTCTTGTTCTGGGCGGTTCTCTGGACTGGAACAGAAGGAGGCGCATGGGGCCAGGTCCCCACCCTTGACGTAGAACACCTGCAACTCAAAGCCACCAATACCAGCCGCACCGGAGAAACCTACTTATTTAAGGTTGAATCAGGAGCCGAACCCCCCGTCGGTACATTGATCTTACTCAAGCGCGATAAGGACCCCGTTGCTGCGGTGCGCGTTGTCCGCAATGAAAACGTAGCACCCAAGTCTTTTATCGCGCGGAAAGTCAGGCTTTACGGAGCCTATTCCTCTATTCCGTTAGACCAAACTTGGGCTGGAATTTATAAAATAGGCGAACTCTCCACGGCAGAATCACTCCCGTCTTTGGAGCCCCCCCCAACTCTGGACAATCACACCTCTCCGGCAGGAGCCTCGGAAATCCTGCCGTCACCCTCATCATCCGATATTCCGTCGGCCCCCCAACCTGAAATGGTACCCGACACACGAAAAAATCCGCGCGAATATGATCCCGAACTCGATGCCTCGACCACACCTCGACCCGAACCCGAATGGATTGATGACGAATCTGATGACACTGTTTTTATCGAGGAATACGGGAGAATCAATCCCTATAACCATTCGTTCAGTGCAGGCTTTGGAACAGCACGGAACCTGTCCAACTTTGGATCCTGGAGCGAAGGATTCTCGGCCCTCCAAGTGGCCTACGGGTACCGTTTGGGGCGTGACCTCTGGTTTCAAGAAAAAAAACCACAAGACAGCTTGGGATTAGAAGTGGGATTCCAGAGCTATTCGCGGGTTGCAGTGGCCAGTACCGATGACAGTTACCAATTGTTCCCGATCTTTGGACAATTGATTTATGAAATCGATTTTGCACCCTGGTTTGCGTTACACGGTGCTTTTGGGTTTCAGTACAACTGGATCACTTCATCTTCTCAGGGCTCGGCATCGAATTCGGGTTTTCAACAAATTTTAGATAATAACGGCGGTATTCAGCAACGCCTCTCTGTGGGCGCTCAGCTCTTTATGGGACACCACTGGAACGTGCGCTTTGATGTGGGCTGGGAATTTATCGGCGCAGGGCTTACAATCCGATGGTGAACGAAAGTTTGGTTAAATTTAATTTATTTAAAAAATTTGCCGCTCTGGGGGTCGTGATTTCAGCACTTGTCGGATGCGGAGTAAAACTCCCCCCAAAACCCATTTACAACGACCAAAACAATCCCTTTGCTCCACCACCTCCCAAAAAAGGCTAATCAAGCACCATGAGCGTCGTCTTAAGAAAAAAACGAGAAGAAAAGATCCATTTTTTTGTCTCTTGCCCCCGCGGGCTAGAGTCTCTTTTGATCAAAGAAGTCCGGTCTCTTGCCCCTGACTGCGAATGTCGCGAGGGCGTGGGCGGAATCCATGCCCAAGGCACTTTGGATTTGGGATATCAACTCTGCTTGGATTCGCGCGTAGCTTCGCGAGTTCTTATGGAAGTGGCAAAGTTTGAGCGCACGCGAAATGATATGGAGCTGTATCAAGCCGCAAAAGTCTTTGACTGGACGCGGCTTTTCAATTTAAGTGCCACATTTGCCATTTATTTCACCCATGCCCCCTCGGATCGCATTGATGATCAATACTGGGCGCTCAAACTCAAAGACGCTATTGCGGATCAGTTCCGCAGTAAGTTTGCCGAACGTCCTGACGTCAACCGCCAAGAGCCGGATGTAACCTTCCGGGCACACTTAGAAAAAGGGGCGACTACCGTATACTTGGATTTTTCAGGTGGCGCTCTGCATGAGCGTGGATACCGCAGGGAAACCGGACTTGCGCCCATGAAAGAGAATTTGGCTGCGGGACTTTTGGGCCTTGTCGATCCCGCGGGAACAGTGATGCCACGATCCTCTTTTTACGATCCTTTTTGTGGATCTGGAACGTTGGTAATCGAAGCCGCTCTGAAACGCCTTGGAGTGGCGCCCGGCCTGTCACGGATTCAATTTGGTTTCGAGGCTTGGCGCGGGCATATTGCAGATCTTTACTTGAAACTCCGCAATCAACGAGAGTTGTTTTTGGAATCGCTAAAGCCCCTGCCTGAAAAATTTTGGGGAACTGACGTTGACCCTCAACAAGTCGAACGTGCAAAAGCCAACGCTCATTCGGCCGGCATCGCCCACCACGTCCATTTTGAAGTCGCAGACGCGCTCAAAAGTAAGGCGCCGTTTAAGGGCGGGGTTATTGTAACCAACCCGCCTTACGGCGAACGATTGGGGGATTCGCAGGACTTGACCCAGCTTTACAAAGATTTGGGACATCACTTGAAAAATCATTTTGGCGGATACACCGTCGGTCTCATTTCGAGCGATAAAAACTTACTCAAAATGATTCCGCTCAAGCCCATGGCTCAACACCGCGTGTTTAACGGCAAATTAGAGAGTCAGTTCCTTGTTTTTTACATTAATAAATGATAAATCGTCGTCAGGTTTGGAAAGGACCTTACCCCCCTTATGACGATTCGTATTTCTTCTCGTGCTGAAGCCGTACAAGTTGCTGTTCACCGAAAACCCCTAGAAACCGATATCTTGCTCGACGAAAAAGGGACCGCAATCCCGGCGTCCAGTCTTTTTGGTATCCTGACGTTTAATAACGATGAGATGCAGGATCGGCTGCCCAAGGATATTTATAAAAAATTTCAGCAAACCTTAAATGAAGGCAAAAAGCTTGATGTCGAAGTCGCTAACGCCATCGCCCACGCTGTAAAAGAATGGGCGCTCCAGAGCGGGGCTTCTCACTTTTGTCATTGGTTTGAACCTCAACCGGGACTCACCGCCGAAAAGCACGATGGGTTTTTAACTTTA
>JAIXVT010000128.1 GCA_027482725.1 Pseudomonadota bacterium
AAGCAGATGCCGCCGCAAAAAAAATAGGCCATTGGATTCGTCAGCATGATGGGGCCTATCAAGACTCACAATCTCTTTTCTTGGCAAGGATTGATGTTTTGAGAAACGGTGCTCATGATCGTCACGTCTTGGTGTATTGGAAGTACGACCCGAAAGAAAAACTTTGGTTTGCCGAACATTCAAAAATTCCAGGGGCCCTAGTAAAAGTTGCTGATACAGAAATGGAAATCTTCAGAAGGCTCGCATTTAATCAGCAAGATATCGCTCGATCTAGCGTTGTTGACGCTTGGCAATCTATTGAAAAAATACCTGTAGGCATCAATCCGGATCAGAGCGTTTTACAGGTTTATCAAGACCTTCTTGGGATGCAAGAGCTGGGTGGTGGCGCTCGCGGAGAGTTTCAAAACTTTCTGCGCTATTTGGCCTACAACCGCCCTGATTCTCCGGTTGCAGGTCCGGTGGGAGCATTGGGGAGAGTCTTACACGGAGCCGAACAGACTTTGGCCAAAGTCGGCGGCAAAGTCAAAATCGGCATAGTTCACGACGTCCCAGCCCAACATCAAAATCTTGTCGACATGAGAGCGGTTTACGAAACCCGGACAGGATTTGAACTTTTGGTCCGAGAACTGGAGCACAAGAGTTCAGTTGATAAAAGCATCGAAGGGCTAACAGACGCCATTCGCGATTCGTATCAAACATGGAAATCGAAGTGGGCGTCTAAGGTAAAATCAACGGGAGCCACCGATCCTCACGAAGTTTATCTGCCGGGCCCCCCTCTTCAACTACAGCCGCCGCGCCCTCCCCTTCAACTACCGACCCCAAGCCCAGCTGCTCCCTAGGCTGATGCCACGACTCAAGCTGGTGTTGATGGCGGGACCAAGCAGGGTTTGATCGAGGTAAGTGACGCCAACCGACCATTCGGCCGTCACCGACCACGCCAAACTGAGTGCCGTGGTCCAGACCCAGCGTTGCGACGCTTGCGCGCTGATGAGTGTGCCGCCTGTACTGACTTGGCTGACCTGCTGCACCGATTGATAGCGGGTATCCACACCTAAGCCCATTCGCAGCGAAGCGATACGGTATCCTGCCGATAAGCCACCTTGCCACACAGACGCAGGTCCAAGCGCAGTGAAAATTGCGCTCGAGTTTTGTTCAAACCCACGCGCCCATAACGCTCCAGCGCGTGCAGCCACTTGGAAATCCCAAGACGAAATTATTTTTGTCGCGACAATTCCTCCGTGCGTTTGCCACTGACCTACACCAGTGACATCGGAACCCAGTGTTGTAGTGGATTCGTAAACGGATCGACCCAACGGTGCCACCATTTGGCCGTAAATCCACACGCGCGGCACCCACGTGTCGGATTCAAATTCTTGTACCGCTTCATAGCCCACGCTGAACGACGGATCACCTAAACCAAAGCCGACCGCAGTCGAATTCGCGCCTGAACGGGTTTGCGCCACGTGATTGTATTGAACGGGCAGAATACCCCCAATTTGCAAACGGTCATCATCGACTACCCAAGCGCCCTCTAAAGAAACAACCGTACGCTGCTCTGATCCCGATGCATCCGTGCGGAAAACCGGCACGCCTTGCCCGGCCCCCGGCGCATCGCCTACAACGTCCAAGATCATCAAACGCGCGCTCAATTGTGCGCGATCATCGTTGGTGATCAGGGCTGGAATTTGTCCTCCACCCCCGCAACAGGGCGCAGCACCTGCCGTAAGGGAATGAACAGCAAAAAAAATTCCTGCTGAAATCTCAAAAATAAAAAATTTTTTCAAACCAGAATTACGGTCGGTGAGCATTAAAAATCAATTCTGCGGGGCGATCGGATACTGGAGGCGCACCGTTACGCGATCCAATTCTTTTTTGGTTTTATCTTGTACGACAAAGATCAAATCCCAAGCGCCGTTCATGGTAAAAAAAACGTTCTCGGCTAAAGCAGTGCCGGGCGCATCAGATGTTATTTTAATGGGTGACGATCCGTGTCCCATAGAAGGCATAAAAAGATCTGCGCTCAGAATCACGTCTTGTAGAAAGTTTTTATTTTTAAAGTAAATGCGGAACGATCCCGGCGTGGTACCGCTGGGTTTATTCACCCACACCCACTTCAGTTTTTGCTTCAGCGCTTTAAACTCCATCCGATATTCTTCTTTGGTATCGGGCTGAGGGGATTTATTTTCTATATCCGATCCCGCTACGGTCTGTGGCGTCGATGCGCTGCCCTGGTCCGATTGCTGTGCGGTATCGTGATTCAGTACGGGGCTACGTCCACATGCCAAGACAAAAAAGATAAGCCCCCAAACCAGAATCTTGGCTTTAGGCTTCATCGGTACACCTCGCCCGCTTGGACAGATTCAAAACCAAACTTTAATCCATCCGCGACAATCGTAATCTTCCATAACCAAAATTCTTGACCGTTTTTTTTATGCCGATAGGTGAGGTCGGGAAAAACAATCTCGTTTTCTTTGGCCTTAATACTCGCCTCAAACCGGCGCTCCCCGCAAAGCTTGTCCTGTTGTCCGGTCACAGAGTTATGTTGCTGCACGATGTACGGCATTGATCCGGTGATTTCTATCGATTGATATTGACGAAATATTTTGAGGTTATTTAGAACCGTGGTTGCGTAAAATTTGAACTTTTTTTGGGCGTGATCCCGTTCCAACACTCCAACCCAAGTGTTGGCATGATCGTCTACGGCTTTGACACGGCCTATTTCTTTAAAGGCATCTCCTTTTTCTTCAATCGAAAAAGACTTCAGTTCATCACCCAAACACGGGAGAACAAAAGGATTGCCCCCCCAGATTAATGCTAAAGATAAAACCAACCACATTTGCCAACAATTATAGCACACCCCCAAGGCAAACTTGAGCGGGCTGCCCCTGAGAATGTTTAATCCCTATCGATAGGACAACCGATGACTCGTGTTTGGGGCTTTGCGACAGGTCTGCCTACCGCTAAATCCAGCAGTGCATCACGGAGAGGAAATGATTTTGATTGAGCAGGGTCGTTAGAAGCCGAAATCCCCCCGCGGTATTTGAGCACCCCCTGATCCACCACAAACGCATGCGGAGTTTTGAGCGCTTTAAAGGTTTTTAGCCACGTTTGTTGCCTGCGGTCATCAATCACAGGCACAAAGTTGGGGCCTAAAGTTTTCCATCGGTCGAGCGCGGCAGCGGGCACACTGGTGCTCAAGATGCCGTAAAATTTAACACTCGGGAATTCGACGGTAAGTTTTTGAATCACGGGCTCATGCGCACGCGAGCAATGGCTGTCGGGATTTAAAAACAAAAACACAGCTCTTGAATGTGCAGAGATGGCGACGTTAGCCCCCGTGAAGAGTGCTGTAGCTTTTTGTGGGAGCGTTAACGGACTGTTGATTTCTAGGG
>JAIXVT010000253.1 GCA_027482725.1 Pseudomonadota bacterium
AAATCAGCGACGATAACACCGAGGCCTTCGGCCCAGGGGTCATCGATAATAAGGGCGGAATCGTCGTGGGACTGTGGGCGCTTCAAAAACTCCAATCTACGCCCCACGCCCACGGCGTAGAACTCTGGGTCATGCCCGAAGAAGAAATCGGTTCCCCTCACCACAAACAATGGCTTAAAGACCATTCAAAAGAGGTGAATTTAAGTTTGGGGCTTGAACCCGCGCTTGACGATGGTTCCATCATCCACTCTCGGCGGGGCAACATGTGGGTGGAGCTGTCCTGTTTGGGGCCCGGTGGCCATGCGGGGCGTGACGCCGAACGGGTGCCCCATCCTGCGCATCAGCTCATTCAAACCCTGGCCCCTCTGCTTGATCCCACACCATCCCATCCCCGTGCGCATTACACTCTCACCGTGGGTTCTTTCCGTACCAACACCGAAGGATACAATGCAATCCCGGCCCAAGCGCGCGCGCGTTTGGATTTACGCTTCGATACATTTGAAGGAAAACAGGCCGCGGAAGAGCGAATTCAACAGGCCTTTGCCGATTCTGCAATTGAGCCGAAAATCACGGAGAACTGCCCGCCCTTTCCCAAGCCACAAAACATAGACAGATTACTCACCCATTTTTGTGCCCACCTGAGCCGTGTGGAATCACGTCCCATTGAGAGTCAACACGCGTTCGGATCATCGGATACCAACAACATCGCGCGCCCCGATTTATGGGCAATCGACGGTTTGGGTCCTTATGGTTCGGGCCTTCACACCGAACAAGAACGTCTGTGGATTGCATCACTCGAAACCCGATCCACCGCGCTTGCGCAAGCCATTTCCACATTGCCGGTAATGATTGATCTGCCCTAATTCGTTCCCTTGGAAAAAAAGGGGGGGGTCAGCATGGACGAACTCCTCCATACCGCTTACTCCATACCATTCAATACTCGGCAGATCCTGACAGCAAGTTCAAGTTTCAACCGATCTATCGGTTGTTTTTGCGCAAAATCTTGATGCTCGGCAATCTCGAACTTCATTCGGGACGAATGCCCTAAATCCACCTGAAATTTGGCAAAAACCACCGAAAGCTCTGCAAACAGCCGGGCACGCTGAAGCGAAGTTTGGCTGGGGTCATCCAAGCGCTCCCATGCGTATTCAATCAATGCCCGCTTTAAACCAAACACCGATGCGGTTACCAAGCGGTTTTCCCAATACGTCGTCCAAGCTTCGGGAGACAAATCTTTTGTGGCTTGTTTTTCCTCTGTGCGTTCGTAGAGCGATTGCACCGGATCTTTGAGCCTACGCACCTCGTTTAATGAAAGCATCTGGGTCTGCGAATGATTTTGCGAAATCACTTTCCACAACATGACGAAACGCTTGATTGCAGCCGGCGACGGCGCATCTTTAGGGGGGAATTCGCGTTGTTTGACCAATTCGCCATAAAGGACGGCGCGTAAAATCCCTTCATAGTGGGCGCCATAATCCAAAGCCGCAACATAGTCCGAATACTTTTGGCGATCATACACGTCTTTTTCGTTAAAAATCACCCGGAACGCTTCGGCAAGTAGGATACGGTGTTGTTCGGACGGAGGCGGAATGGTGTTGTCGGGCAACCGACAGTTGAGAGCGGTTTCGCCAGGCTTACACTCGGGCACAAACCGCAATTGAGCTTTAATCAGGGACACCGTGTGGCGCCAAGGTTCCTGCCCTTTCCAAAGAGCAATCCCCACAAAAATACCGATAAAAGCAAGATCTTTTGCCCACCCCCATAGGTACGCTAGAAACGAACTGCCTTGGTGTTTTGGAGACGGTGATCCCGGAGCCTGTGGTGTCGTGCCCATAGGGAAAATGCTAGCATTGAAAACTTTTCAGCGGAAATGCGGGGATTTCCCGCACCTTTCTGATCCTACCAAGGCTCCCCAAGCGCTTTAGGCGCACGCGAACGGCCCATTACAAAAGCCAAAATAAACAGGGTTACGGCATAGGGGAATGTGTGCACCATCGGATCGGCAACTTTAATTCCAAACCATTCATGCCCCTGCAAACGGCCTTGCATCAAATCTGTGAAGGCAAAGAGAAAGCATCCCATTACCGTAAGTCCGGGATTCCATCGTCCCAAAATCAACGCAGCAAGTGCAATAAACCCGCGCCCAGCCGACATCCCTCGTACAAAAGAACTCGACAAAAACACCGACAACATCGCACCGCCCACCGATGCCAACACTCCCGCCAACACCACGCCCATCCAACGGTAGCGGACCACGGATACCCCTGCGTTTTGCAGGGCTTCCGGGTGTTCTCCCGCAAAGCGCATCCGCAAACCCCATGGCGTCCACAAAAACAATGCCCAACTCACCACAGCACAAAGTCCGGCCGCGACCAAGGGCCCCCACAACAGGGGCTCCGTAAAATCGACGCGCGCAGAGGAATTTGCCGATCCGTATACGGCTTTACATAAAATCGGGGTCAAGCCCGCAGCAAACAAATTGATCGCGGTTCCCGTAATAATCTGGTTGGCACGGAAACGGATCACCGCAATTCCAAAAACGCCCCCCAAAATCGCCCCGATCAAACCCGCGCCGAGAAAGCCTAAAAAAACCGACTTCAGAGCAAGCGCAAAAAAGGCGCCAAAAAAAGCACCTAAAAGCATAAATCCTTCGAGTCCTATTTGGATAACCCCAGAGCGCTCACACCAAAGGCCACCCATAGATGCAAAAACTAAGGGTGTTGCGGTCCGCAATACCGGAAATACCCATTCTTCCATCACGCTACTCGCCGTAAAGGTTTCCATACTCACTTGGCCCTCTTCTTGTACGCATGGGTCAGGGTTACGGATAAAATAATTATCCCCTGTAAAACCATCGCGTATTCACGGGTCATTTTTTCAGTTTCAAGTTCAAGCGCAAGCGAGCCCTTAGAAATCATCCCAAACAAAAGTGCCGATGGCACGATGGCCGAAAATTTCCCGCGAGCCAGCAAAGCCACCGCGATTCCCGAAAACCCCCACTCTGGCGAAAATCCCATACGGAATTTGTGAGCGTTCCCAAAAACTTCCATACAACCGACAAAACCCGCGACGGCACCCGCCGCCATCATGGCCAGAATCCAAACCCGTCCGCGCTCGATTCCATAAAGCGTTGCAGCCGTTTCGTTTAAACCTACCGCACGCAACTGATATCCCCACACGGATCGTTTCATGACCCCATACAACAGGTACGGAAGGAACAATGCAAACACCGTATATACACCGGTGGGCGCACCCGCAAAAAACGAAAAGGGAACCGAGTGAAACACCTCAGCCACAGGTGCGGTTTCGCCCAGTTGGCTATCCGGATCTTTAAACATGCCATTTGCCAAGGTGGAGGTGATCCCGACCGCGATAAAATTCATCAAGATAGACACAATCACTTCGTGAGCCCCGCGACGCGCTTTCAACCAACCGATCAATCCGCCCCAAATCCCCGAAATCAAAATTGCGCCAAAAACCGCTAAAAACGGGCTAGATACGACTTGTGGAAGCACGGCCGCCGCCATCGCTCCTACCATCAATTGTCCTTCGGCGCCGATATTGAACAATCCCGCGCGGAGAGGAATCGCAACGGCAAGTCCGGTAAAGATCAAGGGCGTGGTGTAAAACAACGTCATCCCAATATCGTAGGGCGAACTGACGAGAGCACCGGTCATCGCCTTTAACACCACTAAGGGGTTTTCGCCGACAGCTACCACCACAAGCAAGCCGACCCCAAGACCGATAAACACCCCCAAAAAGGATTTTAAAATATCTTTCATTGGGATCCCCCAAGCCTTTGCCCCAAAGTCCATAAATCGAAATCAGGTCGATGTACGGTATCCATCAGCGTTCCATCAAAAAACACGGCAATTCGGTCACAAAGGTCCATCAATTCTTCTAACTCGCTGGATAATAAAATGATCGCTTTACCTTCGTTCCTCAGTTTCATGATCTCGGCATGAATGCGTTCAATGGATCCGACATCGACACCACGCGTAGGCTGGGCAATGTATAAAATTTCGGGAGCAGGATCTAACGTCCGGGCCATGACCAGTTTTTGCTGATTCCCGCCTGACATTTTTTTAAGCGGATGTTCGGGCGCTTTGGGACGAATATCAAATTCATGAATGGCCCGCACCACGGCCTCACGCACGGAGGACTTTTGAATCATCCCATACTTCTGGTAACGGGCATCCGATTGTTGTCCCAAGAAAAAATTTTCGTTCATGTTAAAATCAAGCACCAAGGCCTCGTGATGCCGATCTTCGGGAGCGATCCCGATTTTCGAATGTCGCAGCTGTTCGGGGTCGGCATGGGTTTGATCTTTTAACGCCGCACCCTCAAGTGTTTTGTAGTCGCCTGAGCTACGCCCCCGGAAGGCGCTGGGGTTAGACAGGTACTTGAACGTTTGCGATTGTCCATTTCCCGCCACACCTGCAAAACCTAAAATCTCGCCGGATTTTACAAAAAAAGATGCGCTTTTTACGCGATCAAACGGATCATCCACGCGGAGATTTTTCACCTCTACACAAACTTTTGCATCCGGCGCAACATCGGTGCGTGGGCCACTATAAGTAAAACTCACCGCACGGCCGACCATGGTTTTCGCGAGCGCCGATGCGTTGGTCTCTGAGGTTCTCAAGGTGGTCACGACTTCGCCCCGCCTAAGAACGGTAACCGCGTCGGTGACCTCGGTGATTTCTTTGAGTTTGTGGGTAATCAATACGACTGTTTTACCGGCCGATTTTAAACGCTTTAACGTGGCAAACAGATCATTGATCTCTTGCGGGGTTAAAACCGCGGTAGGCTCATCCAAAATAAAAACATCAGATCCGCGGTACAGGAGTTTCAAAATTTCCAGTCGCTGCTGATCGCCCACCGATAAGTCTTGCACCCGGGTGTTCCACGCCTGAAACGGAATCCCTGATTGAGCGCTCAATGCCTGAAGTTCGGCTAAAACCTTTCCACGTCTAATTTTCTGAAACAGCCCGACGTGCTCTTCCCCAACAATGACGTTGTCCAGAGCTGTCTCGGAGCCCGCCAACATGAAATGCTGGTGGACCATTCCAACCCCCAGTCCCATCATGTGTTTGGGGCCTTGGGGAACAACGGCTTTTCCCCGAATAAAAATCTGCCCCCCATCAATGGAGTGGACACCAAAAAGACCTTTCATCGCTGTAGACTTGCCGGCGCCATTTTCACCGATCAGACCGTGTATGGTTCCGGGGTCGATAGCAAAGCTCAGGTTCTTGTTCGCGAAAAAAGTGCCAAACGATTTGGAGACTTCCCGAAACTCAACGATCGGGTGCGACATGGATTACTTCCTTTTGCTAGTGACGTAATAGTCTGGAACGCTCAATTTACCCGCGATGATTTTGGCTTGGTACTCTTCGATCAGTTTTTTTGCCGAAGTATCAAAAATAGGTTTATTGTGTTCGTCAAACGCAAGCTCCACTCCGCCCGATTTTAAACCGTAGCGCACCAACCCGCCTTGAAACTTTTTATCTTGCACGGACTTAATCGCATCAAACACGACGCGATCGATATTCTTCATCATGCTGGTTAGGATCGTTCCCGGACGTAACCGGTTTTGGTTGGAATCCACGCCGATCGCTAAAACTTTTTTTTGCGCACAGGCGTCGAATACCCCTGAACCCGAGTTCCCGGAAACATGGTAGATCACATCGGCTTTTTGCTGAATTTGCGCCAAGGTAAGCTCTTTAGCCTTGGCTGGGTTGGCCCACGCTTCTCCCGTGATGCCAATCGTATTGGATAAAACTTTAATCGAAGGATCTACGGCTTTTGCGCCGGATTCATAGCCCAGCAAAAAACGCTTAACCAGGGGGATATCCATACCCCCGATAAAACCAATCACTTTTGTTTTGGAATGTTTCGCGGCGGCGACACCGGCCAGAAAACTTCCTTCATGCTCTTCGAACATGGCCGATTGAACATTGGAGAGACCGGCATCCGCATCGATCAATACAAACTTTTGCTCAGGAAATCTCTTTGCGGTTTTGATCACCGCATCTTTTTGGGAAAACCCTACAGCGATGATGAGGTCCATCTTTTTTTCTGCAAACGCGCGCTGGAGCGCTTCAAAAGAATTGTCGTCGGGAGCCTCTACGGTCTTCACCTCGGCCTTAAGCTCCGCTTCTGCTTTTTTTAAACCCCGGTACGCGCTGGAATTGAACGACTGATCATCTTTTCCGCCCCGATCCAAGACCAACCCAACTTTTACTGCAGAATAGGCAATGCCTCCATTCAAAAGCGCGATCGTGAACACACCAAAAACCCACACCGATTGGACGATTTTATTTTTCATGATGGATTCCCTAGTGATACCCGAAAAGGAGTGAAATCTCATTGGAATTCTCAAAATAAACGAATTCGCTTTTTAGGGGTTTTCGTTAAGATAAGGGCTATGGCGTTCCGCGGACCCAAGACCCTTCCCCCCAACACCCCTTCCACTAGCGGTCAAGCCGTGGTTTTGGTTTCCGTAATGATTGCATCGTTTTTGTTGTTTTTTGGATTCGTGATCAACACGGGGATTTTGATTACCGCCAAGATCAGCCTGCAAACGGCAGCGGATACGGCGGCGTATTCCGGGGCCGCGGTGCAAGCACGACAGATGAGCGCCATATCCTGGCTAAACACAGATCTACGACAACAGTTTAAAAAATTTTTATTCCGGTACACCTATGTCACGTCGCTCGCAAAAGGGGATTTGTTTACAACAGGGAAATTAGGCAACGGACCTGTGGCGCAGTTCTTACTTCGCCGTGTCGGCAATAATGCCCAGCCCGAGATCAGTATCGGTGCCCCTGAAATCTGCATCCCGATCCCCAGCGCTCGGGGGAACGCTCTCAAAAACAGTAACACCTGCCAAACTGCGGATATTGCCTCCACAGCTTCTAAAGCTCCAGAACGCCCGATTTTTCTTCAGGGTTCAGTGTTGATCCAAAGCGCCCTTGATGCGATCCAAAGACTTGAAAACCTGCAGCAAGAGCTGTGCACCGCCGAGGGCGCACTGAACGATCTGATCAGCCACGCCTGGCTTTACCGCACCGACACTTCGGCACAAGCTTTGGACCTCCTGCTCAACAAAGTTCCGACTTACAACGCACTTCCACTCCAAGAAAAAACGGCGGTGAATGGGTTTTTGTCCGGAATATCCGCAGGTCTTGGACTTGTTCCCCGCAACTCGATCACCGAAGCACGCATTCAGACATTGCAAAGCTTTATCGAAACCCCGTCGCAAACCGACATGGACGCCGATCGGATTTTTACCTTAAAAAGTGCGCGCGGTGCAGAACGGTTTGAGCGCACGGTGCTGGCGTTCGAATCTGCCGCAGCTAACTTGAACGAAAATATTTTCCAACAAAACGAACTGAAACTCACCGAGATCATGGGCGACCCCAAACTCCCCTTAGAAACGGTACGCGTGGATTTTGATGTGCTGATCCGACGAATCGATAGAGGCACACGTAATACGAGTAGCCCTGAGACGAGTTACTGTAAAGCTCAGCTGGTCCCGTTCCCGGTTAAAGCGGTACCGGTCGCTATTCGACGCAGCCAGCTTACTCAGATTGCCTACGCCGTAAAACTTTCAGCTCCGGTCAAATTATTTTTCCTCCCCGGTCAGGTAGAACTCCAAGCCGTTGCGGCCGCACACCCGTTTGGGAGCCGGATCGGCCCTCAGGAGGTTAAGCCCGCAGATTTTCGGCGACAGTTTGAGCCCGGGAATCGCGACATCCTGGCGATTCATCCCACAACATCACAACCCGTCTGCACGGGCAATGACCCCTGCTTTATCCCTAAGCTCCCCGTGGTTCCCGGAGCCGCCAACCAAGAGATCAGTACATTACACCCCGCTTTTATTCGTAACCTTTTCCGTAATGGTCGCGATCCTCAAAACACTCAGTTTGCGGATGTCGTCCATGGCCAAAATATTTTTAAACTCCCCTACACCAGCGAAATAGGCCGATTCAATTTTTTACCTGCGCCCAAAACCGATCCCGAATTCCCGCTGATGGGCGCAGAAACGGTACCTTACACCACAAAAGGGGAACCGAATATTTTCCGCGTCTATGCCCCGATCATCCCCGACCAAGGCGGGGACCCGGCAACCCTAGTGGCCTCACGTATCAGAGCTAACTTTCCGCAAACTCAAGTCGGGATTGATCCAATATTTAAAATTAACTTTAGGGAGTTTGGAGACAGCATTGCCGCAGGTATTGGCACCTACATCGGAAAAATTCAAACTCCGGGCACGGATTCCGAAAACGGAGAGTCTGTTTCATTTGCGGCAATTGAACTCCCCTTGGCCGGAGCAAACCCGAACCTTCCCCCAAGTCCCAAAAACGTGTACACCATCCCAAGTCCGGACCCTGCACTGTGGGTTACCGACCCCTCTAAACTCATGACCAGCTGGGCACCAAACCACGGGATTATGGGAGGGGGCCAGCGCGGATTCAAAGGACGTTTCGGATACAGTGTCAAATTGATCGGAATCCAACGCCTCAGGTCCATGGGAATAACCATTGCAGACGACACACTCGACACCGTAAAACATTAGGTGCTAACGTAAACCACGCGTGGAAGGGAAGAACACCAATGGCAAAAACCAAAAAATCCAAAAAAACCAAGAAACCGAACAAGAAAACCAGCAAAAAAAAGATCACTAAAAAAGTTGCAAAAACCGTAGCCTCAAAAAAACCCGTGGCAAAGAAAGGGGCCGCTAAAAAGTCGGCTCCCAAAAAAGCCGTCACCAAAAAAGCTGCGACAAAAAAAACAACCGCAAAAAAACCAGCGGCCAAAAAAGCGCCAGCCAAAAACACTCCTACATCAAAATCTCCCTCTAAAACAACAAAAAAAAAAAAAGCGGACCTCTTAAAATCCATCGCAACAACCGCCGTTGGCGTGGGTGTAGGCGCTGCTGTTGCAAAAGCCGTTACACCCACAAAGTCCACTCCTTCAAAACCGGCTCCTGCACCGACAGCACCCGTGTCGGATTTTGCAGACGAAGACGAAGCCGAGATGCAAGAAACCCTAATTGATGACGAAGAATCCCTCAAGGACGAATGGGAAGACGAAGAGGACGATGCGGCTTATTATTCTCGTTCCACATTAGAGGACGACGAAGAAGAAGACGATGAGGAAGAGGAAGACGAGGAATTTGAAGACCTCTACGACGATGAAGACGAAGAAGAGGACCAAGACGACACCGAAGAAGAAGCAGATGATGACCTCGAAGAAGAGGAAGAAGACGATTACCTCGACGATGACACCGGCTTCGACGACGAAGACGATCAGTAATGGAAATTCGTGACCTTGTTCATGGCGTTATTCGGGTGGGCTCTGATGAACTTCCCATCTTAGACGCTTACCCCTTCCAGCGCTTACGGCAAATCAAACAAATGGGATTTGCCGAGCACTCGTACCCAGGGGCAACTCACACGCGCTATATCCACTCGATTGGCGCCATGAACACGGCCACCCAAATGTTCGATGCGATTTTTAAATCTCCCTCCAAATCCGTATTGCGCT
>JAIXVT010000280.1 GCA_027482725.1 Pseudomonadota bacterium
CTGGGATTCACTGGGATTGATTACGCCCGCGCCCCCCCCAACACCCAAGTCCTGTCCGGATACCCCGCCACGCGTCGCGTTTCGCAAGAGTTCCGACAGCCCTTCGGCAGTGATCGCCGTGCCGTCTGCGTTTCCGTTTAACAGTCCAAAAAGCTGAGTGCGAACAAACTGAGCTTCGCCAATGAGTTGGTTGAGGTATTCGCGCACCAAGTTGCCGGGCACTAAGTCCCGAGCACTTCCCAAGCGCCGCCGACGAATTACCCAAAAATAGAGGTATGCCGCTAATAGGGCGAAGGCCACTGCAGCAAAAAGAAGAATAAATTCTTCGGTGAATTTTGCAAAAAAATAGACCAGTGAACCCATGTCTGTTTGCCCTCCGTGGCGTGAGTCCTGCATGACGAATGGGATGACCCAATCGGGTCATCGAAAAAGGCCGTGCAGATAAATTTATGTTACACGCCAATGATTCGAATTATCTACCGTTTAGCGAGTTCTTTAACGGGTCAACCGTCGGATCGGGTGGTGGAGGGCGGGATTGGTGGCCAGGATCTCTGCTCCAAAGGGGGAAAATTTTCCTCCTGATAAAGTGGTGACGATTCCTCCCGCCTCTTGGACTAAGAGGGCTCCGGCCGCAACGTCCCACGCGGATAAGTGTCGCTCCCAAAACCCATCAAATACAACCCTGGCCGTGTACGCCAAATCCAAGGCCGCCGATCCCGGGCGACGCACGGCACGGACCTTTTTTGAGATTTTTTCGAACATGGAAATCTCCGTGTGGATCAAGTGACGCTTGGGTGCCGCAAACCCTGTAGCTAGAACCGCATCCGCAAGCACAGAGCGTTCTGAAATGCGTAACCTTGATTTTTTTCGAGATTGGCCATGGACGACGAACGCTCCTTTGCCGCGTACGGTAAAATACGTTTCGTCCAAAATAGGGTGGTAAGTAACACCCACGAGCGGTTCTCCATGATGCAGGACTGCAATGGTGACGCAAAACATGGGAAATTTATGAACAAAATTAGTGGTTCCATCCAAGGGGTCTAGAACCCAAGCGAATTCGGTCGGGCTATTCAATTCTGGATTGGATTCTTCGGTGACCCAATCGAAATGAGGCGCAGTTTTTTTTAAAACTTTGATCGCCGCCGATTCGGCCTCAAAATCAGCGCGAGTAACCAGACCTCTTCCTTCGGATTTTTCGATGATTTTCAGTGATTTTTCGGGTTTCAAATAATACTTTTTGATCACCTCTCCAGCGGCGTGTGCGGCGGTGATGGCTCCGTTTAGCCAGGCTTCTAAGGGGAGTTTTTTAGCGGCATTCATGCGGGCTCCAGGTATCGGCGCGCTGTGACCGCGAATTGCTCTTTAAGCGCGCGGGTCACTGCCCCCGGTTTTTTGGCTTTAAATCCTTTGGTATCCAGCGCAAGAACGGGGAGTACTTCTTTGATGGTGCTTACGGCAAAAATTTCATCGGCTTGGTAAAGGTGTTGTCGGGTAAAACGTGTGATGCGCGTTTCAATCCCTAAGTCTTCACAGGCTTCCAAAACAATCCGACGCGTGATTCCGTCTAAAATTCCAACGTCAAACGGGGAGGTCACGACAATTCCTCGTTTCACATAGAAAACATTATACGTCGTGCCTTCGGTCACAAAGCCTTCTTGATCAAGCATGATCGCGTCAGGAAAGCCCTTGGACTCCGCCTCGAGATAAGCCAAAAGGCTGTTCAAATAATTTCCGGACTTCATTGCTGGGGTTAGCGCATCGGGCGCGTTGCGCCGTCGGTCTACAATCTGCAAACGGGTTCCCGCTTCAAAATTTTTGGGCAAAAATGGATCGATCGGAAGCGCAATCAGAACCACCGTATTGGGGGTGCGCAAATTTTTTTCCGAAAACCCAATGTCCCCGGATCCGCGCGAAACAATAATCCTGACGTACAAGTCCGTCGCGGTATGTCCATGTTGTTCACGAAATTCATGGATACACCGGCGCACATCCTTTTCTAGCGTCTCCCGGGAAAATGTAAGTTGAAATCGCGCTAAACGGGCGGATTCCTCTAAACGATCCAAATGCTCCCGCAGGGCCAAGATCCGACCTTCGTACGTGCGGACCACTTCGTATAAACTATCTCCGTATAAAAAACTGCGATCGAAGATAGAGACTTTCGCCTCGTCAGCCGGTACCCTATACCCATTCACATAAACAAGAGCATTTTGCATCACCCTAAACTTAGCGCTAACCCCGTATGATTGAAAGCACCGAGTCCCTTTTACCGAAATCCAAAAACCCCCACCAACCCCCTTTGCGCGCGTACGTGTTGGGCCACGACACGGAGTCACTCGCCGAAATGGGCAGACTCTTGGACACGTTGGGGATTGAGCGTGTAGGTCAGATGAACGCGCCTCTCCGCGAAATCCAATCGGGCACGTATTTTGGAACGGGAAAACTCGAAGAACTCCGGTTGATGTGCGATGCGCACAGTCCGATTGATGTGGTCATTTTTGATGTGGACCTTACCCCGCGCCAGCTCCAAAATGTCGAACAGATTTTGAAAGCTCAAGTGTTGGACCGTGCGGGTGTCATCTTAGAAATTTTTTCCCGTCGTGCGCGCACGCGCGAAGCTAAAACTCAAGTCGAGTTGGCGCGCCTTCAGTATGTCCTGCCACGACTGGCAGGGCTTTGGTCCCATTTTGAACGGCAACGGGGCGGAGGCGTGGGCAACCGCGGAATGGGAGAAAAGCAAATCGAAGTCGACCGACGTTTGGTCAAGCAAAGAATCCAAGCCCTAAAACTCCGGTTAAAAGAAATCGAAAAAGACCGCAAAGTTCAGCGCAAATCCCGAGATGATTTACTTAAGGTGGC
>JAIXVT010000174.1 GCA_027482725.1 Pseudomonadota bacterium
AAGCGAAACGCGTAAAAAAAATCTGGGCAGCTTTTGATCATCCCACACGACTTGGGTATAGGAAATGATCGGCGTACCCCGATCCGTCTGAAACTCGCGAAACTGCGGAAAAACATTGGGATCAATGCTATCGGTATTCAATTTTCCCAAGAGCTGATCAGAAAATGGAGAACTCTTATCGATTTTATGATCAAAACTGCGAACCTGAACATACGTCTGCCCATACTGAAGAGAAGGTTGGTTCCATTGCAATTCTTTTTGTAAAACATCGGGATGCTGTTTTATTTCATCGACTGCAAGTTGAATGGAGTGAGATTTGGCTTTTAAGAAATCTTGGGCGTCAAGCTTCAGTTGATGCACTATCCAACGGTCGTAAACCAGCGCACTCCAGGTCGAGATGAATATTGTCGTGACCACCGAAAAAAGTGCAATTCGATTTCCAAGAGACTTGATACCCCAAACCCTACGCAGACGACTCACTCGTCTTTCCCTTCTTGTGAGCGATCCTCAAGAACATAGCCCGAACCCCGTACCGTCCATATGAGTTTGTTTTCAAAATCATCATCGATTTTGGATCGAAGTCTACGGATATGCACATCAATCACATTGGTCCCAGGGTCATAATTGATTCCCCAAACCTCTTCGGCGATAACGGCGCGCTGTAAAACCTGACCTCGTCGGCGCGCAAACAAACTCAGAATCGAAAACTCCTTGGCCGTAAGGTCCAAAGATTTTTTCCCCCGACGGGCTTTTTGTCGGGAAAAATCAATTTCCAAGCCGCCGATGACCAACTGGTGAACGGGCTTGACTTCACGTTCCACCCGAGACGTCATTTGGCGTACGTAAGCCAAGACTTCACTGAAAGAAAACGGTTTGACCAGATACACATTTGCGCCTGCATCGATCCCCGACACGCGATCTTCGACAGAATCACGGGCGGTCAAGACGATCACGGGGGTTGAATTTCCTTGAGCGCGCAACCCCTCTATGACCTGGATTCCACTCCTACCAGGAAGATTAACATCCACAATGAGAAGGTCGTAACGATTCATCTGGGCTGCCACCCCCCCTTCTTCACCATCGTGGACAACATCGACGGCAAAACCTGCTTCGCTCAATCCTTTTTTTAAAAACTGGGCTGCTTTTTCTTCATCTTCAACAATGAGTAGCCTCATTATTCTCACCTCTTCAACCGAAAACATTACGTTTTCTTCATCTGTCATTCATTCAGGTTTAATGCTGCGCGTCCATGATGATAGCACAAGGGGAGACTTTGGTATGGGATCAGAACCAAACCGTCGCGGGCATTTTGAATTGCACTCCGCTATCGAGCACATTCGGCATTATCTGCCGACTCAGGGGCCGATCAAGGATTTCATTCATCACAACACCCTTCACGCCTTCCAGCACCTGGACTTTGATTCGGCCGTGATGACCGCTTCCCAACTCTTCGGGGCACGCTCTCATTTGGATTTGTCCACCTACGAACAATTTTACCTCCAAGGAAAGATTTCAGACCACGCCGTACGTCAGGTGATTGCCCAAGAAAACGATCCGGAACTATCACGCCTTTTTCAAGAATCTCCTTCGCTGCCGTTTTCCCCGTTAAATCCTGATCCGGTCGCGCCAGGGATCGTCCGTACGGGCTTGAGGGCATCCTGGGAAATTCAGATCGGGAACAACATCGGCCTTAGCTCACAGCCGTTGTTGTTCCGTTGGGTTTCTGCTTATTTGGATCAAGGTATTGGGACACTGGGATTTGTCGAACGCCGGAAAGGTCTGCTTTCATCGGTGCGGGCCACATTAGATCGTAGCCTTCTTCCCTGTTCGGGTTTCCTGCATTCCGAAACTCGCGCTCTGCTCAAACAACCCGCCGAACGCATCATCGAAACCGTGCTTAAAAAAATGATTTCCGATGACCGTTACTATGAACGGTATTTACTGGAGACCGCGCTCAGTAATCCGGGTTGGTCTGGAATGGTCGCCTACCTGGAGGTAAACCCGGATTCAGTAGATAAGCGAAACTCGATTCAATTGATCGAATTCATCGCTCTTCAACTTTTGATTGAATACGATCTGATTTTATCTGCGGCAGGCCCTGTTCCATTACGCTTTGATTCCGATCGCATTGATCCTGAACTCGTCCCGACTCCTCAAGCCACGCTGACGCAGCGTGTGCTCGGGGTTTGGCAAAAAGCGTTGGAATACACCTACTACCTGAGAACGGCAGAAGCGATCGAAAATCATCAAGAAGAGATCCCTGTAGCGCCGCTGCCCGTGCGCTTGGGCGCCATGTTCTGCATTGATGATCGGGAATGTTCCCTCCGAAGACACCTGGAAGAAATCGACCCGTGGATTCAGACGTACGGGGCCGCTGGATTTTTCGGGGTCGATTGTTATTTTCAAAATGCAACTGCGGTCAAACCGCTCAAACACTGTCCCGTACCCGTCCAGCCCAAGACATTGGTCCGGGAGGTCATGGATCAACCTCTATTCCATATAAAAACAAAAAAACACACACATCTCGACCCATCAGGAATCGTCGGCCATTTTTTTAATACCTTGACCGCTGGAGTGGGTTCTTTTGCAAAACTGTGCCGAGAAACCTTGGTCCCCCACCTTGAACCCAGTGGGATGAGTTCCCTTTTACAATCCAACCCCCTTAGCCGTCTGATATTAAAGAAAAGTTCACCCGATGACGCCGCCTCCCTTGCGGGATACACCGTGGACGAAATGGTGCACCGTGTGGCGCATTTGTTTCGGTCCACCGGACTATTGAGTCAGAAGTTTCCTCCGCTTTTTTTTGTGGTAGGGCACGGCGCGTCCAGCACGAATAACCCGTACTTCTCTGCCTACGATTGTGGTGCGTGTTCAGGGAAAGCCGGCGGGCCGAATGCTCGCGCCATTTGCGCCATGGCCAACGACCCTGATGTGAGAGCCGCTCTCTTGCATCAGGGAATTGAAATCCCCAAAGAAACGTGGTTTGTTGGCGCGCATCACGATACCACTCGCGACGAAGTGATGTTTTACGATACCGACTGCATTCCCTCCAAGCATCAGGATTGGTTCAGAAAATTTAAAATCACGTTAGATCGAGCGCTAGAACTAAACGCCAAAGAACGTTTGAGAAAATTTGATTTTCTTTTTGAAGAATCCGCTGATTCCACTCAACAAGCCAAAAAGAGATCAAACTCGATATTCGAGCCCAGGCCAGAATTGAATCACGCCACCAACGCTGCGTGCGTGGTCGGCCGCCGGAAAATCACCCGAGGTTTGAATTTGGACCGGCGTTCATTTTTGCACTCGTATGACCCCCAAAGTGATCCCGATGGATTCCTTCTCCAAGGCATTTTATCCGCCGTTGTCCCCGTTTGCGGTGGAATCAATCTTGAGTACTATTTTTCTCGAATTGACCCGGACGTTTACGGATCGGGGAGTAAACTATCCCATAACGTGATCGGTCTTTTGGGAGTTTCCAATGGTGTAGACTCCGATCTTCTGACCGGATTGCCTGCTCAGATGACCGAATTTCATGATCCGAT
>JAIXVT010000282.1 GCA_027482725.1 Pseudomonadota bacterium
CGACTTCGGTCACCCAAACTTGAGCAGAAAGGGCGCGCAGGGCTTGTGCGGAGCCTTTGCCTACATCGCCATATCCGGCAACGACAGCCACTTTTCCCGCAATCATGACGTCGGTTGCGCGTTTGATTCCGTCTACTAAGGACTCTCTACAGCCGTAGAGGTTATCAAATTTTGATTTGGTAACCGAATCGTTCACGTTGATTGCAGGGAATTTGAGTTCTCCGCGTTCGTGCATCTGAATCAGGCGGTGAACGCCGGTGGTCGTCTCTTCGGTTACGCCCAAGATGTGAGGAAGGCGCTTGGAGTACCATGTCGGGTCGGCTTTAATTTTTTCTTTGATCGCTGCGAACAAAACGGTTTCCTCTTCGGACCCTGGTTTTGCAAGGACGCTCTGGTCCTTTTCTGCGCGAGCACCCAAATGTAAAAGGAGCGTGGCATCGCCGCCGTCATCCAAAATCATGTTGGTGTATCCGCCATCATTCCATTCAAAAATGCGGTGGGTATAGTCCCAGTATTCTTTTAAGCTTTCCCCTTTTTTTGCAAACACGGGGATCCCTTTTGCGGCAATTGCGGCCGCCGCGTGATCTTGAGTAGAGAAAATATTGCATGACGCCCAACGCACCTTTGCGCCCAGTTCTTGCAAAGTTTCAATGAGCACCGCCGTTTGAATCGTCATGTGCAACGATCCGGTGATGCGCGCTCCTGTAAGGGGCTTAGATTTAGCGTATTCCTCGCGAATCGCCATGAGTCCCGGCATTTCGGTTTCGGCAATTCTAATTTCTTTTCGACCCCAGTCGGCCAAGCCAATATCGGCAATAACGTAATCTTGGTTCATAGCAGCTCCTTCGGTGATGAGGTTTGTAAATGTTTTCAGGGGGTGCCCAACAACACTCAAACCGCATCAATAAATATTCAAATGTTCAGGGTAAAGGAGAGCGGACGATTGGAGACCACGTCACCCCTATCCTGAAAATGTTCAAAGATGGGTGAGCGCCGTTGCTTCCGGATCACTTAAGCCTGGGAAACGTTGTGATCCCAAAAGATCACTTCATTCTCGCAACGCTCCTTAAGCGACACCCCCATTATAGCTAAAACGGGCTGAAAACTCAATCCGCCTGTGTCATTAAAACCGTACACGAAATCCTAAACGTTGAATGGTGTTCATGTCCTGAAAGGGAATGTCTCCGTGGGCGCGTAGTAGCGGTACAGTAAACGTCGTGAACGGCACAATTCGGGTGCCTTTGATGTTGTGCTCGGATTCCATCCCAAGCCCCATGATTCCGGTCGTGCGGTTTCCGTTGCTGGTGAGTGAGACAAAAAAGTCCCCTCGAAAACGGGATACCGCACCTGACACAGAACCATTCACATATCCCAAGACCCCAAGTGAATTCCCTCTTATTCCAGTCTCGGCTCGTAGCCAGCACCGTCCACACCAGACTTGTTTTTCTGCACCAATCCCTGCGGTGTATCGCACCATGATTTGCGGTACCTTGGACAGTTCCGCGTGGGGTTCGGCTCGAATTTCGATTCGTGTTCCTGCTGGGGCTGAAGGCAAGGGGAGATCCCCCGGTGTATTCCCATTTGCTCCAAAATCTCGGATCACGGTTCCTCCTTCTGCGGGGACATACTCCATGGTGTACATCCTAAAAAGCGTGTGCCAGCCATTTTGAATGGCGGCCGCGCCTTGTACCTGAGACCAGTGGTTAGGATCGTAATCTGAGATGCGTTGTTCTACTCCGATTCCGCCTGAGGCATAAAGTTGATCATTAATCCTTGTTTTCAATGTGATTTGAGCGGTTCTTTGGTCGATATAGTAAACGGGATAGCGATTTTTCCAAAAACTACGGAAATCGGAAAAGTCCCCGTCATAGGAGGACTGAACTCCTTTTCCAGAATTGACGCGCACATAATCGGTAAACAAATTGGTCGAGGCTTCGAATCTCATGCGCATCGTTTTTGAAAGTTCAGATTCGGCGCGTACGCCTAGACCAAAGGTCCAACCAAAATCATCACCATCTGTTCGAGGGGAAATCCAAGACCATCCCCCCAAAAAAAGGTTGTCGTTGTCTACGAAAAATGAAATCTGCCGTTGGGGTTTTCCCTGTTCGCTCCTGATGTCCGCCAAAGGGCAGTCCAGCCATTGGCCCTGGGCTATCGGGGATAAAGGCCCCAGACAAAAGATGAGGAAAATCGCAATGCCATCCCAGAAACCCGTACGCACCGGGGTTAAACTAAATAAATTTAATTTATCCGGCAATAATTAAATGACAGCAGTGATATAACTATCAAATAACCGCTAAATAACTGATGTTAAAAAATTGGCATTTTGATGTCCGTGCAAAGGCTAGGTCAAACTATTCAAGCATGACGCGCCAAATGCCAGGATGGCTAAAACGCACCGTTTTTGTTTTGTTTTTTGGACCGATTATCCCCGGGGGCGCTTGGTGTTCGGCCCACACGCATGGGGCAGCTGAGCCTGTGATCCGTGTTCGTATGAAATCTCCCCGATCTCTGGCTCGACCAAATGAGGCCCGTAGTTTTGGTTCAATCCGATCCGATTCGGTTGTGGTTCGGGTGTCCATGGAGCGTTATCTCGAAAGCGTCATTCAAGGTGAGTTTAACCCCAAGTGGTCCAAAGAAGCAGTCGATGCTCAGGTTATTGCTGCGAGAACCTATGCCTATCACCAACTCTTGAATGCTCGGAAAAAGTTAAAAGACTTTGATGTCGAGAGCACAGAAGCCGATCAGGTTTATCTGGGCGATCTGGGTAATTCTCATGAAATGGCGCCTATTATTGCCCGCACGCGTGGAGTGGTGTTGGTCGCAAAAAAAACCAAAAATCCCATCAAGGCTTTTTTTCATGCATCGTGTGGAGGCGGGGTGACTCCGCCCAAACAGGTATGGGGTCAGGTTACCCCTGGAATTCGCACCAAGTCATCAGTATGCCCGTATTGCGTCAATGCGCCGGTTCAGTATTGGGAGGCGCGGCTGAGCGCTTTTGAGATTCACAAAAAAATAAGCCGACTTTTGCCAGAGGTTTACCGTGCTGAGGGTGATTATGGACTCGTCTCGATGCGGGGGTCGGAGGAACAGAAAGTATCACGTCAGACCTTTTTGGCCGGAAAATGGATCCCTGAGGCTGTTGCCGACGAAACCGATGGGCACGCCCGTGAACGCAATGCGCGGGTCCATATTGACTTGATTCATCAGGCATCACCCGAGGACCGGAACCATCCTCGTCGTCAAGTGCAGATCGAATTGTCTGCCGACCATGTTCGCCAGGCGCTGGATCCCAGAGTCGTGCGATCGACTTGGTTTAAAGTAAGGCCTCAGGGACGGGAGTTGGTAATTTCCGGCAAGGGCTTTGGACATGGTGTCGGGATGTGCCAATGGGGTGCCAAGCGAATGGGGGAGTTAGGAAAAACCGCACCCGAAGTTTTAAAGTTCTATTATCCCGAAGCCGAACTTGCGCGCTTTTGGTAGGCTCCTTCCTTATGTGGGAAGAATCAGGATTAGACCTCATCAAATCACTGCACAAAGCAGACACGTTGATTCAGTTGATTTCCTCGGGGGGCATCGCGGTAATCACGGCTATTGTTTTTGCTGAGACAGGTTTGTTGGCGGGATTTTTTCTTCCGGGTGATTCGCTCTTGATTACGGCAGGAGTGATTGCAAACCCCGCAAATCCTAATCATCTGGAAGGGTTTCATCTCCCTTGGGTGCTTTTGTCGCTGAACATCGCAGCCATCGTCGGGAACCAAACCGGGTTTTTTTTAGGCCGTAAGTTTGGCCAATGGATTGAGGGTCGAGAGAAGAGTTCGTTTTTTTTAAACAAAAAACACTTAAAAAATGCCCAAGGTTTTTACCAGAAATACGGCGTTTTCTCGATCATCGCCGCACGATTTATTCCCATTTTCAGGACTTTTGTCCCGTTTTCGGCAGGTGCCGCACGCATGCCCTATCGTAAGTTTTTGGTTTGGGACCTTTTTGGGGGTACGCTTTGGATTCAGAGTTTGGTTTGGATAGGGTATTATCTGGGTCAAACCGAGCTTGCGAATCGTTTAGATAAAATCATCCTGCTTGTTATCATTGTTTCAACACTACCCGTGATCATCACGGCGATCCGAGCAAAGCTTTCGAAAGAGGTTCTATCATGAGTGCAAAAATATATGGGTTTTCCGCAAAAAATCACAAAGGTGAAATTGTCCCGATGAGTCATTATCAGGGGAAGGTGATCGTGATTGTGAATACCGCAAGCGAGTGTGGATTTACTCATCAGTACGAAGGGCTGCAGTCCTTGTACGAAAAGCATAAAGAAAAGGGGTTAGAGATTTTAGGTTTTCCTTGTAACCAATTTGGCGGACAAGAGCCGGGCACGGATCAAGAGGTGCAGTCGTTTTGTACGGGTCGTTTTGGGGTCACTTTTCCGGTGCTCGCAAAGATTGATGTGAATGGTCCTGATGCCGATCCGTTATTTCAATACTTGAAATCAGAGGCCAAAGGCGTTTTAGGAACGCAGGCCATCAAGTGGAACTTCACAAAGTTTTTGGTGGACCGCAAAGGCAACGTAGTTGATCGGTTTGCGCCGCAAACGAAGCCCGAAGACTTGGAAAAAGAAATTTTAAAACTGTTGGACGCACCTACACCAAAGTAAACGTTTCGGGGGGGTGTCCCAAGGGGGGCTCTAGTCTGTCCGTGTTGTAATGAAGCCCGATACTGGAGGATCTCCGGAGGGCGCACTCGACGATGAGTTCTGAGACTGTGAGTAGATTCCGAAGCTCAATCAGGTCCCGATTCAATCGGAACTTCCAGTAGTCTTCGTTTAACTCGTGGCGGATCAGCGCCAAGCGTTCGCGCGCTCGGTTTAACCGCCGATCGGTACGAACGATGCCTACGTAATTCCACATCAAGGTACGGATTTCCCGCCACGCGGCGGTGATATCAATTTGCTCCTCAAGCTCGACAGCACGTCCAAAATCCCATTCGGGAAGACGGTCCTCAATGGTGAGTCGCTCGCTATTCTTAAGCGTGTTTTTTGCGTGATCGGCACACCTTTTCGCAAATACGAGCGCTTCAAGTAAGCTGTTGGAAGCCAAGCGGTTTGCGCCGTGGAGTCCTGTACATGCCACTTCGCCAATGGCATAAAGGCCATGCACCGTGGTTGCACCGTGGTGATCGGTCCATACTCCGCCACAGCTGTAGTGAGCCGCAGGGACGACGGGGATGAGGTCCTTTGGGGCATGAATCCCGAGAGTGCCACAAAATCGCGCGATTTCAGGGAATTTTTCCTTAAATGTTTCCGTGCTTAAATGTCGTGCATCCAGCCACACATGAGGAGATGCGGTGCGTTTCATTTCCGCATCAATCGCGCGCGCCACAATGTCACGGGGGGCCAAAGATCCGAGTGGGTGCTTTCCCTCCATCAGATCACGTCCATCAAAGGTCAAGAGCTTTGCGCCTTCTCCGCGGAGTGCTTCGGTGATGAGGAAATTTTTTGCGCTCGGGTGATACAGACATGTGGGATGGAATTGCATGAATTCCAAATTGGCGACGGTTGCGCCAGCGCGATGGGCCATAGCAACTCCGTCTCCGGTGGCGACGTCGGGGTTT
The DNA here is from genome assembly GCA_027482725.1 of Pseudomonadota bacterium. Lineage (GTDB taxonomy): Bacteria > Bdellovibrionota > UBA1018 > UBA1018 > CAIMNF01 > JAIXVT01. The sequence goes on from JAIXVT010000282.1 coordinate 5,611, forward strand.
GAGGTGTAGAGGTAAACCTTTCCCGCGCCACCTGTGGCCAGCACGACTAAATCGGCTTGTACGGCCGCAATTGTTCCTGCTTTGGTGTTCAAAGCATAAACCCCAAGGGCACGTCCAAAGGGTTTTTTTGCACTTTGGGCGCGGACTTTATTTTCCATGATGAGGTCGATAGCGGTATGGTGTTCGCGAATGTCTATTTGCGAGAGTGAACGGATTTTTTGAATCAAGGCGTTCTCAATCGTTTGTCCTGTGCTGTCGTGGGTGTGGAGAATACGGCGGGCGCCGTGGCCCCCTTCGCGGTGGAGTTCCTGTTCAAAGTTTGCGCCCCATGCCTTGAGTTCCTCAATCCGAGCGGGGCCTTCTTGGACGCAAAAGTGAATCACCTCGGGCACCCCGAGTTTTGCGCCTGCAATCCAGGTGTCTTCGATGTGGTGATCAAATCGATCAGAAGGATCCACTACGGCTGCAATTCCTCCTTGAGCGTATCTGGTATTGCCTTCGTCTAAAGTAGCCTTAGCCAAAACCGTGACACGGGCAAAATCTGAAAAATGGATCGCGGCAGAAAGCCCTGCAATCCCAGATCCGACAATCAGAACGTGCGGTGATGATGAAGATACTGCTGTGCCGGAATTTTGGGGGAATTGGCGGGAAAATGTCGTGTTTTCTGGACGGTTCATATTAAACTCTAAAGTGGGGGTAGGGTATCATGGTTTCACGCTCACGTCAGACATTCGCGGTCTTCGGCTTGATGTTGGGTTTATCTTTTGCTGCGACGCTCACGTTTATTGTGGTTTCTCGGTGGCAAGCCCTTCGTTTAGAAAACTCGGATCGGACTTTGCGGGTAGCTCAAGATTTGAGTGTTCTTAAGAGCCAATGGGTTTCATCAACTAAAGCGCTTGAGCTAGCTTCAGACCTTCAATCGTCTTCGTCTGCACGTTTGGCAATAACGTATCGGGGAACAGTGGAAGTGCGTTCAACTCTTTCTACCGAGTCCAAAAGCAAGACCCTCCAATTGATCGCGTTTGATGCGTTGAATCATGAAATCTCGGATCAAGATATTGCGTTAGGTTCGGATTGGGTCAAATCTTTTGAACAAAAATTGCAGTCGATGGGGGGGCGGCACCCAGAAGGACTTTTGTTTTCAAGCCACCGTTTGATCGGTGTCTCCGAACGACCGGTGCTCGTGGCCACCCGGGCCCAGAGGGCTTCCGGCAATACCGAGCGGCTCGATGTGTTTTTCTTTGATTCTGATCTTTTTTTTAAATCTCTTATTTCACCTATTCCTGCAAACACCACATTTTTTGTATTGAGCCAAGAGGGGCGCTCGCTTGCTCACACCGATTCCGCCATGAGGGGCGCAGATTTTTCGAAAGTTTCGGAAGTCCAAAAGGCGATTCAGGATTTAAAGGGCTCTCCAAAGACAAACGTTCATGTGGGAACACTTTACGGTTTAGACTACCAGCTCAAAGCGTTGAGCCTGGCCCCTCTGCCGGGTTCCGATCTTTGGCTGGGTGTGGAACAGTCCATTCCTCAAGTGGGCCTCGCGACACTGTTTAAGGATCGCGTTTTGTTAAAGACC
>JAIXVT010000278.1 GCA_027482725.1 Pseudomonadota bacterium
TGGTCTAAGTGGTGCGAAATGCTCTTTTCAGCTCGTGTGCCTGGCAGCACTCGGGGAGGATGTAACGAATCCAAAAAATCTGATGAAGAGTATGAGCGAGTTCTTTCGACTATGACGCTTGACCGAAAGTCAAGAAGAGTTGTGAGAACGACAAGACGAAAAAGTTGAATGATGATGGGTATTGCTGTATTGGTTTGGCGACTGGTACAGCGGGTTTGAGTTTGGCGACTTGAACCCTTGTTTTGTTTTTCTGCGAGTTAATGTTTAACTCATTTTTTGAATTGCAATTTTTATTTAAAAAAGGTCATTTTGTATTTTGTGTAAATATTTTTAAACCCCTTCCAGTTCGTCTGGAGGGGTTTTTTTGTCTGTTTGTTACCGATAACACACCCCTGTTGCGACTTACGGCTATAGTGAAATTTGTGATAGTCACATAATACTTGCAGCTGCTTCGCGATGACCGCGAGCTGTAGCCAACATTGCTTTTGATTTTTCGCCCGACTTCACCATGGCTTCTATTGCTTCTGCTTTTGCAATGAGCGATGCAGCAATTTTGGCGTTGTGTAATGCTAGTTCGATTTCAATTTGTTGTGGCCTAGAGCAATATCCATGCAGTTTGCCTAACTGCTCCCATGCTGCTTTGGCAGTTGGCGTGCCTGGCATCGTTTGCAAGGCGAGCAAGCACTCTTGTGCCGTCCAGTCTGCTTCTGCTTTGCCTCCGTCCTCTGCAGGAGCAACTAGAGCCGCCCTTTGCCGCGCACGCTGCCCCCGTTTACGCTCTGCTGTCGTCATTGCCGTCCTGCCAATGGTCGGCCTGCCGCGCTTGACCTGTTGCTTGTCGCCTAGCAAGTCGCGTGTCTTCTTATCTGCGGGATCTTTCATAATCTGACTCCTTTTCGTGAATGTCACAATTATAACACGAATTATGTGAATGTCACGAAAAAAGGCAATTATTTGTGTGATTGTCACTTAATTCCTGCAAAAGAAAGGATGTTTATGGGCGTAGCCCATGTAGCTGCTTTAGCAGCGTGGCGGTATTAGAACGTCAGAATACCAAAGCCGATCCCGCAGGGTCGGCAGATGACGCGGGACTGGTCTCTGCGCTCTACAAAAATACGACCGCCGCCCTGAAAGCATGGCTGTTTAAAACGTTGGAAATAGACAATTTACCGCAAAAAAAAGCACAACACGTCATGTGGTGGTTTTAGGGTATTTCTTTACTTGATACTAATGGCAACAACTTCGACGAGAAATTCACTTGTTGATTTGCCTTTTTTCCATTGAGAATCAATGGCTTACAACTATTTTTCAAGAGCTATTGACGGTCAAAGACTAGTACGTCAAAATATGTTTATGTGACGCCTGAAAAGGCGAAAGCCCCGATCTTCGAACCTCGGGGCTTTCAGGGCGTCAGGTTGTACGAGAACCTAACTGTGAATCACGATTTAAGTATATACGCTCAAGCTGGGGAGCGTCAAGAATTTGACCTTGCTCTGTGTGACTTTTCTAAAAAAGACGCAAGGTGGGATAAGCACCGAAGCAATACACAAGATGTGCAAACCAGCTATTCTTTAGAAGAAAAATATACTCGCCTCTCTGAACGCATGGGATTGTGTTCAAATTTGCTCTGTTTTAGCGAATTGTGCGACAAAGAAACAGGGGAGATCGGACTAAAGCTTAAACAAGCTATGTTTTGCAATGTGCGTCATTGCCCCGTCTGCTGCTGGAGAAGATCATTGCGAAATGTAGCGCGTTTTTACGAGCGCATACCCGAAGTCATGGAAGCCCATCCAAAAAGTGCATGGCTTTTTGTGACGCTCACGATAAAGAACCCTGAGATGTGCGATTTGCGTAGCACGCTAAGCGACATGAACAAGGGCTTTAAGCGCATGATTGAGCGCAAAAGCTTTCCTGCAATTGGCTACATACGTACAACTGAGATCACACGCGGTCAAGACGGCAATCCACATCCACACTTCCATTGCTTGTTACTTGTGAAACCGTCGTACTTTAAAGGTGGCGTTTATTTAACTCAGTTAGATTGGGCGATGCTTTGGCAAGCTTGCTTGCGTATTGACTATTTGCCGGTGGTTGATGTTCGTAGGGTTAAAGCTGATAGCGAGAAAGCAAAAGCAGCAGAAGAGATTGAGGGCAAGATTGCAGGCTTAAAAGCAGCAGTGTTAGAAACTTTGAAGTACTCAGTCAAAGTAGAAGACATGTTGACTGATTCAAAATTTCTTTACGGCATTACTGACCAGCTGCGCGGTTTGCGTTTTCTTGCAACTGGCGGAGTTCTTAAAGACTTCTTACAAGATGAAGTTAGTGAAGACGAGATGATTAACACGGGCAATGATGAAGAACAGTTAGATGTTCCGGACGATTCACAACCTGTACTGTTCAACTGGCGCTCGAATGAGCGCAAATACCGGAAGGTGCGCGCGTAACTGAATCGTTACGTGACTGTCACGCTATCGTTCCACGTATCGTTTGCAAAGTAAACAGGCGCAGGCGGGGCATTGTTCCTGTATTTCATGTGCAGCGTTCTTGCATTTTTGGGGGTTCGTTCGACTTCATCAAAGACACACAGGCCGCATCATTGTGATACGCTTCCGCGCATCCAATGATGACCTGAATTTCGATTCGGCGCGCTCCGCGCTTCTCACAAAATTTTATGTAAAGTGACTGGCGGGTCAGAATATATTGGCTGCTTTGTCAGGAACGGTAATTCAGGTAATTCGGGTATTGTTTGGCACTTGAATTTAGCTGCAACCTTGCGCGCTTCAGAATGTAACTTCAACACTTGACCGCGCACACCACTGAACAACGGCATCATCGCAAGCGCTGCTATTTCATTAACAAGTGCAGGAACATCATGTTGCTTTGCGCGCTGAACGATCAGCGATTCATGAGCAAGAAAGCGCTCTTTTCTCATGCGCCATGTCCATGTTGTTGTCTTTAGCGTTGTCTTACGGTTAGGCAACTTCTCACCTGCCTTAGTTGTAACGGTGCGAGTAACGCTCATCACCTTTTCACAATGCAGCAGCTCGTAATTGTTCCATTGCAGGTGCTGACCCGCAAGCCTGGTATCGAGCACCTTGCCCACTTCGGGCGAGCTTGCATCATTCAAGCCTTTTTTACCAGGTGTTGACATTAAGACCCACGGCAGGATGTCGTCAGTGCTATCCAGTACGACAAGATGAACGCTTGCGAGCTTCTTTGACTTGTCATACGCACGACCAGGCGCATCGCGGTCAATGCGAAAAACCGATAACTTTGCAACTAGCTTTTCAAGTTTTTTGCGTTCGACTGTTCCACTAGTCCAGTAAAAATGTCCACTTTGGACGTACAACTGGATCAACTGCATGGCGGCAGTTTGCGATTTTGGGACTTTGATTGAGGTGAGAATTTCGAGCATGGCCATACGTTAAGAGTTGCGATATTGACGTATAGCGTGCGATTGCATAAATGCGATTAGAAAAGTATGTAAGCGCATAAATGAACTGGGATATGAATTCAAAAAATTTAGCTATACATAGGTAGGCAATACGATTGAAGAACCAATGTTCTGAAAATCGCAAGCCTTGGCCGCCAAGCCATCCCCCCATACATCAGGGATGCAAGCGCGCCAACGCTTGCTCCCAATTTCAACTCAGGTCTGTGACCTGACCCCTGCCCAGGGGAAGTCTTGTGGCGCCGTATGCTCGTAGTGGAGCTTGTACGGTGCGAGAGGGAGGAAACGGACTAATACTTGATTCACGTCAAGAGTAACCCCCTTTCTTTATCTCATGCAAAGCCACCGGTGCGAACACGACACGGCTGCAGGTAGGAAATGACCTGCACGCCTGACCAATATGACCAAGAGGTGTGAGTCCTCTCCAAGGGATGCGGGTAACCGCGTGACTTGTGCTCAACATGAAGGCTGCGTAACAGCACATCGTAAGATGTGCCTCGGGTGGATGGGGTAAGTACCTCAGACCATCCGGCCGATCTCAACTGTGACCTACTGACAAGTAGCAAGCGGATGGGGCGGGCTGAGAGCTTAAGCATGTAATAGCGTCCTGCGCAACAGGATGCTTTTGAGAAAGAAATAGTGCCATTTAGGGCCTTCAGTGCCTGCGATGTGATGGAAGTTAAATACTAAAAAACGACGATTGAGTAAGGAAGACTCTTCTCCCGGTTCTGTCTCCCGAAATCTGGTAACCAGTCCAGCCGTCGATGTATTTAATGAGTCAGTGGCGTTCTATTTTTAACGTAAGAA
>JAIXVT010000334.1 GCA_027482725.1 Pseudomonadota bacterium
CAGCGGCAACTCTTGAACGTTTTCAAGAACAAGCGTGCCCTGGCGAGCTTGCTCGACTTTAGCCTGAAACTCTGCATCGATAAGCTCACCACTCATCGCGCAATTCATAGTTACAAAAGGCTCACTTTTGCGCGAAGAACGATTGTGAATGAAACGAGCAACAAGCTCATGGCCTGTTCCTGTTTCCCCAGAAATCAAAACGGCTTGTTCATTGTTAGCAGCTGTATCGAGTTGATCTGCGACAAATATTGACGATAGCGACTGATTATTTTCCAGCATGAGAACTCCTTCCCTGAGTTTCTAATGTCTTTTTGAGACGTTTCTGTGGTAGTGGATCTTGACTCATCCTTATTCAAGACCAAGGCTTAACGCCCTCCATTAAGGTTAGGAGATTTTTTGATGCGATGTCAAAAACTTTTCTTAACACCCTGAAGTCCTGACAGGGCCGCCACCCAAAAATCACTTAAGTTTCAAGGGGTTACTAAAATTTTGGCGGTGCAAAAAATTTAATGACTGCGCCGTACCAGGCCTCTGCATGTAAATCCCCCCGGAACACAAGCCACGCTAAAGTTGCAAAAATAGTCACAACCATCATGAAGGACGTTATCAGCCAGAGCTTTTGTCCACGTCGCCTTTGATTCAATGCGAGATCAAACATCAACCACGCCAAGGCGATTCCTACGAAAGGGAAAATACGAATGACGATGTAGAAGAGACTCACAGAATGGCTTTTAATGCCTCGACTTGGTTTGTTTTCTCCCATGCGAAATCTGGATCATTGCGCCCAAAATGGCCGTAGGCCGCAGTTTTAGCATAGATGGGTCTCAACAAATCCAAGGATTGAATAATTCCGCCTGGGGTCAGCTTAAACTGACGTTTTACAGCGGCTTCGATCTTTTCAAGCCCTACCTTTTCGGTGCCATAGGCGTTCACATGAACGCTGACGGGCTCAGCAACACCAATAGCGTAAGCCAGCTGCACCAAGCAACGATCAGCAAGTCCTGCCGCCACAATGTTTTTTGCGACGTACCGCGCCATATAGCAGGCTGAACGGTCTACTTTAGAAGGATCTTTTCCGGAAAAGGCTCCACCACCGTGAGCCCCGTGCCCACCGTAGGTGTCCACGATAATTTTTCGACCGGTGAGGCCACAGTCTCCCATGGGACCCCCGACCACAAAACGTCCGGTCGGATTAATGAAAAACTTTGTTTTGGAATCAATCAAATGCGTAGGAACCACCCGTGCAATCACCTCTTCCCGAACCGCCTCTACGATCTGGCCATGGGAGATGTCCTCGCGGTGCTGGGTACTTACTACAATCGTATCTACCCGCTTGGGTTTCCCGTCCACGTAATGCACGGAAACCTGTGTTTTACCGTCTGGACGGAGCCAATCTAATTTCCCTGACTTCCGAGCTACGGAAAGTTGCTTGGCGAGCTGGTGCGACAGAGAAATGGACAAGGGCATGAGCTCGGGAGTCTCGTTGATGGCATAACCAAACATGATTCCCTGGTCTCCGGCCCCCTGCTCGGATTGATTGTGAAGGCCTTGTCCGGTGGTCACGCCTTGAGCAATGTCGGGTGACTGTTGCCCGATGGCGAGCAAAACAGAACAGGTATTGTAATCAAAACCTTTTGAGGAATCATCGTAGCCAATGGACTTAATGGCCTCACGAGCAATTTTAGTGTAGTCCACACGCGCCGTTGTCGTGACTTCTCCGGCCACAACAACGACTCCAGTTGTTGCGAGGGTTTCACAAGCAACCCGTGCTTGAGGATCCTGAGCCAAGATGGCGTCTAATACTGAATCTGAAATTTGATCACAAAGTTTGTCGGGGTGCCCTTCGGTTACCGACTCTGATGTAAATAGCGTTTCGTATCCCATATCCCCTCCGGTAAAACCTTGCTCACGGCCTTGATCGCGATGATCAAGAAAAGGCCCCCGTACCGGCGGGCTAATTTAAAGTACTGAAGTTCTACTTAAAAACTTAGGCTTTGTGAATAGGAAACTTAGGAGTGGTCCCTTTGTTTTGCTCCTGACGCTTTCGCGCCTTTCCTTTACGAGCCTTACGAATTTTACGAGCCATACGGGTTTTCCCGGTACGAGATGCCATGACAAAATCTCCTTAAAAATAGATGAATTTCTTGTTTTGCCAATTTTTACGCCGAAAGTCAAAACGTTTGATCAATTCGCCCACCTTGTTCAATAAAATCCATTAACAATTCGGTTTTTTGGAACACTTCTTGCGGCAATTGTGACCATGAAATGGAATCTAAAACGAACTTTTAAAAATTCCGCATCTCGATCCATTGATGTCTTTTTTCTCCTAACTTTGGGGATATCGCCTATTTGTCGAGCGACGGAGCAGAAACACCTCCCTCCGTTGCACCTTGAGGTCGGAGAGCAGCGACGCGTAGATCTTCCTCAAGGGGCCCGATACTCTGTTACCGAGTCCATTCTCCGGACGAATCGCCCAGGCTCCGGCACCTACCTTTTGGTGCGCGCTTTAAAGCCTGGGCGCGCCAGCATTCTCTTTGATCTCCCTAGCCGCGAAACATGGATTCGTGACGTGGTGATTGAAAAAAAAATAGCCTCGCTCATTCCAGGCGACATCACCGAAGCGCTCTCTAGCTTGCAATCCACGGAGACCCTCATCCTTGGGGATCGGGTCGTCTTGAGGCCCGATCCCCACACCGCAACTTCGCCCCAAGAAGCGGAACGAATCACCCAAATTCAAGACAAATATCCGCAAATCGTATCTGTCCAATGGAACGATCCTCCAGAAAAAGAGAAAGCATGGTCTGAAAAACTCAAAGCCGTCATGAAACGCTATCCTGAACTGGAATGGGTGAACGGGTCTCCTCCGGCGGTGTGGGGACAAGTCCAGGGCCAGCAAAGAGCCGAAGAAATTAAAATGGCTCTCCGAAAAGTTCATCCGCGAGCCGGATTACAAATTTATGGTTTTGATACGCATTCCCACATCCTTCACCTCAAGGTCTATCTGCTTGAAATGAAACAAACCGACCTCATCACCTTGGGGATTCGTCCTCCTGCATCCGTATCAGGATTGATTACGGTAACTCCTTTCTCGGTGATTCAAAAAGAACCCATGGAAACAACTCTGAACGCTTTAGGTTCCCAAGGATCATTAAAAATCCTATCCAAACCTGAGCTGGTCGTCAGAGTCCCAGGAAAAGCAGAACTTTTTGCGGGGGGAGAACTCCCGATTCGACAAAGTTCCCGGTTTATCAATAACGTGGCATGGAAAACGATCGGGCTTACCCTGAGGATCAATGTCGATAAGATCTTTTATCCTAGGGTCAGACTGAGCGTGGAAACCGAGATGAGTTCCTTGGATGCCTCACTTGCAAACGATGAACTCCCCGGAGTGCGCTCGAATCACATGAAAACAGAAATTGATGCCCAGCTCGGAAAACCAACACTCCTCTCCGGACTCATCCAAAATGACCAACAAAAAAGTAAATCGGGATTGCCGTGGATCAGTAAAATTCCGATTATTGGCGGACTATTTGGGGTCCACCAACAAAGTGAACAAGCTTCGGAACTTGTCGCTATTCTGATTCCAGGAAAACTCCCCGACTTTGTTTCTTATAAAAATATTTTCCCAGATCTACCCGACGGCTACTTACCCGCTTCACCCCTAAGAATCACCCAAGAACAGCGTCAGAAACTAGAAAGCGACGAGGACTACCCATGGAACGTGCTCTAAACTTTTTTCAGACCTGTCCAAGCACCGACATTGTGATGAATCGCTGGAATGAACTTTTCATTGATCACGAGGGAGCATTACGACCCCACGAGGACCTTTTATTTGAATCGGAATTGGATTATCGGAATTTTTTTTTAGATCAACTCAGTCGAGCGGGAAAAACCTGGGATGCTAAAAACCCCTACGTTGATGGTGTGCTCTGGGGAACACATCGAATCCATGCCATTTTTCCGCCGATTAGTGGTGATCATTTGGTGGTGTCCTTGCGACGACTTCCCGTTCACACTCCCCAAAAAAAACCTGATGTATCGGCAACTGAAGAACGATGGAAAGATTCCCAAATTTTATGGAAAACGGTGCTGGATTTAGTGCATCAAAGAAAAAATGTACTGATTGCCGGTGCAACGGGTTCGGGAAAAACCACCCTTCTGAACGATCTTTTGGGGAGATGTGACCTCCAAGACCGGATCATCGCTCTTGAAGACACTCGAGAACTGGCACTACCCCATCCCCATGTGGTTTATTTGAGCAGTCGTCCGGCAAATGCGGACGGAATGGGACGGGTTACCTTGAAAGATCTTGTAAGGCAAACCTTACGCATGCGACCTGATCGTATTATTTTAGGTGAAATTCGGGGGGATGAGGTGATTGATCTTCTGCAGCTCCTCAATACCGGCCACCAAGGAACATGGTGTACCCTGCATGCGAATTCACCCCGAGATGCGTTGAGGCGACTTGAGCTTCTTGCTTTAATTGGCGCCAAAGGACAAATTCCGGGAACATTCATTAAGGAACTTATCGTGTCGAGTGTAGATGCCGTGGTTTACATGGAACGAAGCCTCGATGCTAAAGCTCCCGAGAAAAAACAACGACGGATTCATTCTGTCGGTATGATTGAGGGCAAAGAGGGAGATGTCATTCGTTTACGACTGCTTCCGGAAAAAGGCCTACGATCTATTTCTTGAGTCATCTTTGTAATGACAGCCTTTACAGGCTGAGGAAAAAAATAGATCTGCGCCCCAAATACGAACAAAAAACCATGAAATATAAAAAGATAAAATAAGACCTCTGATTGCCACGACGGCCGCCTAGTGGGCAAGGATGCGGGGTTCAGATTAAACTTCATTCTAAACCGCTCCCAACGGAATTCGCCATAATCACGTACACAACAAACACAATTTGGATAAACAGGGCAGGGGCAAGCCCGACAAACAGCGGCAATATTGCGCGTGAACCCAACTTTTTAAGCTCACCTTGAACCAAGGCATCCCGTTCATGATTAAAACCATCCGATACAGAATGAATTCGATCCAACGCGCTCCTGCCCTCGATTAAGCACACCTGAAGGGTGCGCCGCAGTTCAATGGCCGTTCGGCACAAAAGATCAGTGACCCGACACGACGAGTTCTCGGTGGTGGGTATTGTCCACAGTCCATCGGTCCAATACTTTC
>JAIXVT010000133.1 GCA_027482725.1 Pseudomonadota bacterium
ATGAGGGAAAATCCCTCTCATCAACGAGCTTTTTCCTGTCTCCCTGGGACCAAATAAGAAAAAACTGCCTTCAGGCACTTGGAACGATCTGGCGTACATAAGTACAATTTATGCTACTTTTGTAACTTAGTAAGTGCGTTTTGGACTTACGAGGACGAACCCGTCGGGATCACAGAGGGTTTACCCTTCCCACCTGAAATGATCTGGGCCGGTTACCGGTCACCCCGCCCCTACATTCCCAATTTAAATACCAGTATAGAAATGACCGAGTCGCTCCAAGTCCGAGCATCAATTGCGGGCGCGATTATTAAGGCAAACTGATTTTTTCTTCGTGGAGTAAATGATAGTTCTCAGAATCAAATTTTCTCGGAATATGGTCCGATGGCGGATCGTCATCAAAGGAGACGAAAGAATCGCTATCGGCAAAGTTTCGGGTAAAAATAGCCAGGCACAGCTTACCATTAAGTTTCGATGGATATAAAACCCCCTCGATTCCGGCCGACTCCAGAATATGTCCGAAGATTTGAGAGTTTGCTGGCACATCGAAGCGTGTTGGGTATGCTCGCCAATCTGGTTCCAAGAGGGTGTGTAATAAGCTAGCTTCGTCTTTCACTAATTCGGGAATCGGCTCTTCAACCTTAACGGCCAGCTGCTTTAAATTATCAGAAATTTTAAACTTGGAAATGATCTTTACAAATTCTTTGAGCACCTTTTTATTTCGTAAATCAAGAATAGCTTCAAGTTGTCCTGACACCGAAACAATCACCTCAGACTGCGGATTCATTAGAGCGAGTTCTTTAGATGAGAGCTTAGATTTTCCTTCGTCAACTTGGCCGAGTGTTTCTTGAAGAGCTGTATCTTTGTCTTCTGCGAGATAGAGAGCCGGAAACGCAGTTGTTGAAAAATTTATATCCGAACCAAAGTTGAATCTTTGACCCACATACTTCGTGCTTCCAACGGTGGATAGCGGGTGCAGCCCATACTTCCACTTCACAGCCCTTTGCCACTTTTCAAACTTATATTGCTGTGTCGTGGCTCGCATAAGCGCAGCCTTCAATTCATCCATAACTTGATTGCGCTGAAATTCTAGCTCAGAGAAGAAGGCCCAATGATAAGCGAGCAGATCGTCGGTTCTTCGCTTCGCGTCACGCATATCCTGCAAAGAGCCCGACTCCAAAAGGTAAGTAACACTTCTTCCTGCATCCGACCTCTTTTTCTTGGTGGCCACAGCGCGCCCTCGATAGAACGGCGGTAATCGCTTCTTTGACATAACTAGCGATTGTTTTCATCCAAAGCAGTTTGAATGAACTTGAGCAATTTTTTATACCGACCCAAGCGAATCATATCACGTGGAGACATTCCGCCCAGTTGAGGATTCGAGACCTGAAACCAAAGCATTGTTCGATCATGGTCCTTGAAGTAAGAGCCCACCAAATTTATTGCAGTTGCCCACTCAATGAGTCGTTCCTTCAGGTCTGCGGGCATACGGGCATCGTAACGGACAGAGTTGAGTGGCACATTCGATGCAGCAGCAACGTCACGTTTTTCGTACTTCAAAAAATTTACAACTTTTTCACCAATGGGTTCACCGTTTCGAAAAAGATTCAAATAATCTTGCTGTGGCACACTCCTAAAGAGCGCATGTTCTGTCGTGGCCATAAACCCTCCAAGGCTATCCGCGATGTTTTATCGGAAGCTTTATTCCATAAGTTTACCATAAAATTGCCACGATTTTAACATTATTTACCTCAAGAAAAGCTAATGATTTCAATCAGATACGTAATGACTTGTAAATAATACAGGCTTGATCCGGCACTAGTAGCTCGAACAATTTGGCGTACCTAAGTACCATTTTTGCCATTTTTGTAACTTAGCAAGTGCGTTTTGGACTTACGACTCATGACCTCAAAAAAAATCCCCCAGCAACCCGAGGCTACTGAGGGATACGTGGACAATGAAGGATCCGGTTTATTTGAGGCGGGGCAGATAATTAATTCTGACGTTACCTTGAGTTGTTCTTCCGTTTTTAAGGATTTGAAGTTGAAACCGAGTAAACGTTTTATCTTGCTCACAGCTAGAGACGGTTAACGTCATCCCCGTCTCGGTATCTACCTGACCCGGCAAATGACCTCCGGGAATTTTCAGGGAATAGACGTCCGTGCCATTTTGAGAAGATAGCAGTACTGCTTTATATTCACTCATTACACTAGAGAAGATTGCATTGCTGGGGGCTTCGCCAGTCAATCGTTCGAGCGTTCCTTGATTTAAAGATACGTTGTAACTCCCAAGGTGACGGGTTTTGCCGTTATCTTGTGTCACGAAGATCGTTCCCTGAGCATTATTAGTCGTGATGTCCCATCGGCCTGTAATTCCGCAAGATTGAGGGGCGGGAACTTCGGGGCGAGTTGGGGATGGGGGCGAGATTCTGGCTTGACTCGCATTGATCAACTTATCGTAGTCACGATCGTGTTCGACGCTGGTGTCGCCCAAACACTGTTCTACAGATGCCTCACTGCACGATGTTGCATCCAGATTGTCTAACCGACACATTAACGTGTCTTTCCCGGATAATAACCTCCCGTTGTACCGCAGGCCCTTCACGTCAGCGGTTCCCAGACAAAACTTCTCATTTGCCTCAATGGGAGTCTTGGAAGTTAAATAATCCGGATGGGTAATCTTGCTGGTCATCCTAAACCAAGTCTTTTCGTCTCTTTTGAAGGCGTAATAGTCTAGGTCTTTTCCCTGAACGGTGAGGACCGGACCGATCCAGCCGCCTTGGGATTCTGCTAGAGACGGGGCGGTATTGACCACCGATAGCGCGATTGCAATAAGGTTAATAGGTTTCATTTTTACTCCTTTGTTATTTCAATTTGATTTTCGCGACAAAAGGTCGACGAGGCGTTTTGATGCGTCCTGATCTAAATGCACAAGAATACTCCCATTTTTTTAGGTGCGTCTACATAGCTAAATTCAAGAATCTGATTCCCACATCGATCAAAATCAGTCTTTACCGTGACAACAGGGTCTAAACTATCGTCGGTAATAAGCTCGTAGGTGGTCTGGGGGATAAAAGCGCATTTTGCGACTAAATTTTCCCCGTACATATTTTTCTTATTTGTTAAAAATTGGTACAAAGAATCTTTTTTAATCTTTTTGCTTACTTCACGGTCTTGTATTTTTTTTACCGTTACTACGGAGCGTACTAATTTTAGTAACTTTTTACTTTCTTGGAATAACTGCAACGTTTGAGTTCTACGTTGCTCTTGAAGTTGGTCTTTTGAAAGTTGAGGAACCTGAGGTGACTCAAAATAGAAACGACCTTCACTATGAACCGAGGTGTCATTGTAACAATCAACAGGCTTATTTTCTTCACAGGTTCCTTGGCTCAGTTTTGATAGCCGACAAACCACCGGCACCTTAACGGATTGACTTACTGAATTCGTGGTAAGTACCGACCCTAGGCAGTACGTCGCTGTATCTGTATGAGGAGTTTTCGGATCAAAGACAAACCCGTCTAGTTTGTTCGTCGCACCTTTGGGAGAATACCATTCTTGACGTTCTCCATCTACATACCAAAGGCCCAGATCCTTACCTTTTACCGTTCGTACTTCACCTTCCCATTTAGCATCAGATGAAGGTGGGTTGAGTGTTGGCGGCTCCGGAGCCGGAGTTGGAGCCGGAGTTGGAGCCGGAGTTGGTGCCGGAGTTGGTGCCGGAGTTGGTGCTGGGTTGCTCCCCTCTTTCGAGCTATCCTCTTTAGGATTATCTTTACTAGCTGGCACCTCAGGCACAGCAACAGGTAAACCTTGTTTCGCCCCACCATCCTTGGAACTCTGAGCTTGGTCTTGGTTTTGAGCGGAATTCGGACTGTTACTGCAAGCCGAAACCAAAGTAACCATCAAGGTCGATAACACCATCACACGTAAAACAGACCGCATCACAAAACTCCTAAAACACTTTGATAAGTCCCAGGATCATAACAAAATAAACCAATAATGTCAACAATTAAACTTGCGCCCACCCCGAAAACTGGCCCCGAACGCTTCTGGTGGATGCTCACAAGCATCTGATTTTATTAGACTATTCCAAAAACACCTGAGATAAATGCGGGCAAGCAGGACGAACCCGTCGGGATCACAGAGGGTTTACCCTTCCCAACTGAAATGATCTGGGCCGGTTAACGGTCACCCCCGCCCCCACATCCCCCGCACCCGCTCCACCACCTCGATATGGGCGCTCACGTCGCAGTTCAGGGCGCGGCCCCATTCGATAATTTTTTGGTTCATCAGCTCAAACTCGGGGGGGCGACCCGCGCGAAAATCTTGCAACATCGAACAAATGTTTTCTTGAAACGGCTTTAGTGTCTCAAGCGCTTGATCCACCGATGGCGACGGACCATCACCTCGCATCAAGCGCACCTGCGCGGCTTGTTGATAAAGCCGGGTAAATAATTCTAAACCTTCGGTGAATACAATTTTATTGGGCGCGCCGTAAAGTGTAGCCGTAGGGTTTACGGAGACGTTTAATAATGCCTTATCCCATTCGGCGGCACCTAAGTGCGACGCCGGATCACACTGGACCCCACTTAAACCCTGGAGTGACGCCAATGCGCGAGGATCTCCGTAGGTGACAAAACGCGGAACAACAGTAGTGACTTGAACTTCGCTCATGTTTTTTAAATTCGCGCCCCACCAACACAGGGCACGTGCAGATTGATGCGTGTCAAATCCGCATTCACGCGCAACATCCCACACGCCTAAACCATTTTGGAAAAATACCGCGCGGGAAATTCCGTGCGCGACTAAATCACGGCACGCTTGGGGAAGGTCTCCCACTTTGACCGTAACCCAAACCACGGCATCACGACCAAAAGCAGAAACCTGAGACCATTCGGCAGATTGCATATTTACAAGCACGGGAGAAACAGATTTAAACAAATGCACGTGTACCGGGCGCAAGTTGAGTCGCCCCGGTGAACCTACAAAAAAAATCGGCGCAGGCTGC
>JAIXVT010000295.1 GCA_027482725.1 Pseudomonadota bacterium
GGCTTATCAGCAATATCCGGATGCTTTTATTCGCGCATTTATCATGCAGGAAAATGTCGGCAAAATTGCTGGAAACGGGAGCACCCCTTGGGGGTTGGTACGTGATTTTTTGCTGAATTCTTTCCCGGCACTGTTTATGGTCTTCTCTTTTTCGTTTCGTCTGGAGCGGCTCCATTCCATCCGGTGGAAAATCTTTTTGGCCACGTCGCTTCCTTTTTTTGTCTTTTTTTTAGTTTTTCCCTACCGAGTCAGTACGTACCTTTTTCCGCTTACCCCCTGGCTTGCATTGATTTTGATCCAAGCAAAGAGTCCTGAGTCTACAAAGACAAAAATACTCATGGGGACTCGAGGGGGGCTTTACGGGATTATGCTCCTGCTTGGTCTTGGGTTTTTTTTCTTTTGGCAACACCACTGGATGACGTTTGTTACGTTTCTCATTCTTTTTGTGGCGTGTAGTGGTGTGGTTTTAGGGGTGATGCAGGAAAAGCTAGGCATGGTCCTTTTGGGAGCGCTCTTGATGATCACGGGAATCCGGTCGGTGGGATTGGATTTAGGCGAATCGGATCTAGACCCTTTGCGCCAGCACATCGCCCAAAAAATGCCGACAAAAGTAGCCCTGGTGGTCCCGGAGCAAACCATTTGGAACGAATTTGGTTGGTTGAGCGTGGGGATTGGGCGCCCCGTTCAGCCCATTCGTCTTGAGGACTCCGTTTTGTGGTCAGATCCAGATTCTTTGGTGATTTTTGATGAAGAGAGTCGTCCCGACTCACGATGGAAATGTGTGCCTTGGCCACGCTTAAAAAAGCGGATTAAATTTCCTTGGAACGCGTTTTTAAACGGACGGGTTGATCGTGATGGTCCTGACGTGACAAGGTGGTATTCCATCTGTCAAATCAAAGGAGTCTAAGGTGAAAATAGCATTTTTGGTTTTTTTAAGTCTGCTCTCATTTACTGATGTACCTGCAAGTCCAAGCTTTCACGAGACCGATTGGGATTTGGTATCAAGCGAACAGGGAATTCTCACTTACCAGCTCAAAAAAAGCCCATCAGATGCGGTGGTGTTTCGTGGGCAGGTGGATTTAGAGGCGGATCGTGTGACTGTTCTTTCGGTGATGAATTCTCCCGAGTTACGTGGATCTTGGATGGACGGAATTTTGAGTTCAGAAAAAGTACAGAGCTTGGATGGGTTCAACCGAATCGAGTACTACAAAATTCATGTTCCGTGGCCATTTCAAAATCGCGATTTTGTTTTTAAGGTTTCGGGGAATTGGGACAAAGAAAAAGATGTGGTTGATCTTATGGCCGAAAGCACCACCCATCCGGATCGTCCTGAGCAAAGTGGAATCGTGAGAGGGAACATGGTTTGGGGCCGCACACGGGTATTCCCTGCCCAGGTTCCGGGTAAGGTCACTTTAGATTTATCGGCGGCTATTCAGCCTAAAGGCGTGGTCCCGTTGTGGTTGATCCGCCTTACCCAAAAAAATTGGCCAAGAAATACGCTGACAAAATTAAAAAAGGTGATTGAATCTAAGGACGCCCCACGTTCGGCTGAGATCGAGGCCTACTTCAAAGCCCCGTAGTCGCCGAGCGTTCGGGGGAATATTCAACGCACTCTTTATCCTGGGGGGGATTATGGGGATCAATTTATTTATATTTGGGGTGATGCTATTGTTCGGCCAGGCAGGGGTTGCTCAATCCGTGCCTCCCGATGCCGTTGCCAAAACCGACCTGTGGCTTAATGTTCAGTTGCGGTGGGATACATCCTTGCAGTCCCAAGCATTTCAGTTTTGGGTCAATCAGCAAAAACAATTAGGTGGGCGGATCATTGTGGACCACGTTCAATCTCGGGGCGCAGAACTTTATCTGGATCCCGTGTTGCAGAACACTCTTGCTCAGTGGTCGCAGGATCAAGGCGTGCTGACGTTCGAACCCGGAGAAAGTTTGGTTACGGCAAACTATCCAAAATCGGCAGAAATTCGTGCAAAACAAGTGGGATTTGCTAAAGCATATCCCACATTGGTTAGAAATTTCAATTTGGGAGCCAGTGAAAAAGGTCAGCCGATTTTGGCTTCACGGATCACTTCGCAAAAAAATTTGGATACCAAACCTAAATTTAAATACATCGCCAATATGCACGGTGATGAAATTGTTGGGCGCGAGCTTTTGATTTTGTTTATGGGGTATTTGGTTAAAAATTACGGCAAAAATCAGCGAATTACTCGGCTGTTGGATGGGGTCGATTTGTGGCTGGTGCCTACCATGAACCCAGATGGTGCGGATATGCGATCAAGATTTAATGCCAAGGGCAAGGACCTCAACCGTTCATTCCCTGATTTCACCACAAATGATACGAATAATACCCCAGCAGGGCGCCCCGCAGAGGTGATGGCCATCATGAAGTTTCAAGCCATGATGCCGTTTAAACTATCTGCAAATTTTCACGGGGGCGCCGAAGTTGTAAACTACCCTTGGGATACGATGCCCGGAGACCATCCTGAAAAAATCAAGGTGATCCAAGCGTCTCAAGCCTATGCGGACCGGGTGGACTATTTTAAATCCCCGGAATTCCCTTTGGGCATTGTAAACGGGTACGCTTGGTACGAAGTGGATGGTGGAATGCAAGATTGGTCGTGGTATTGGCACAAAGACCTCCAGTTGACGATCGAGCTTTCTCAAGAAAAATGGCCTCCTTACGAAAAGGTTTCCGAATACTTTAAGCAAAACGTGCAGGCCATGGTGGAACTCGTGGAGCGGGTGTTGCCTTGAAGAATTCCATAGAAAAACTGAGGACATGGCCTCTAGCGTGTGACGCGCTTAACGCCTTGTTTTTATGTTGGGTTGGAATACTTGTGGGAAATGCGCCTTCCGCCTTGGCTCAGTTTTTAAACCCTATTCCTCGCGAGTTTTCTGCGGAGTCGTTTGTGCCGGGGCAAAAGATTGTGCATCGTTTGGCCGTACATATTTTTCCCCATGATGGAGTTTATGCGATTCCTCAAGGAAGAGAATCCCAAATGGATCAGGTTACCTTACAAGGCGCACAACCTTGCCGTTGGTTTTCGGTGAGTCGAGTAAATGAGCCAGGCCGTTGGACCATGAATGCGGCGACCGTTCTGAAGGTTCAGAAAAAGTCTTCATTGATTTTGAGTGCAAAAAATTTTTCTACTCCGTTGGGATTTGATTGTGGAGAGTATTTTGATCTCCTACGGAAGGGGGGATTGAAAACCTATCGCTATTCGGGCTTGGGTGTCGCGTATCGTGATGGAAAAATTTTACGGGTGATTAATGTTTTAGATCTCGAGACTTACTTGCGTGGCGTGGTGCCGTCCGAAGTCCCGATTTCTTGGTCCCTAGAGACACTAAAGGCCCAGGCCGTTGCCGCAAGAACGTATGCCGTAACCTCGGTGCTCATGAATTTACAAAATTTATCGCGTGCTTATGATGTCGTCGATACGGTGCAAGATCAGGTTTATGCGGGGGTTTCGGATCTTGCAGATTCTACCGACTTTGCGATCCAACAAACGCGACAGCAAATTTTACGTGATCGTCGGGATCAACCCATCATCGCGTATTTTTCTGCGGACAGCGGCGGGCATACCGAAGCTCCGGAAAATGTTTGGGGTCGGAGCTTGGAATATTTAGTGGCGAAGCCCGAAGTGTATACCCAAGATCCCATTCAGCCTCATTGGATTGCCGAGCGCTCCGCAAACCGCTTAGGCGCACCGATTACGGCATTGCGCATTTTGAAGCGAACGCCGGCCCAGCGAGTTGCTGAGATTGAAATTACTTATGGGCGTAAAAAGCGATCGGTAAAAATGTCAGGGCCCGAGTTTGCACGACGATTTCAGTTAAGAAGTCCTTGGTTTGATGTTCAAGTCCGTGGGGCTGTCCTTGTTTTTAACGGACGTGGATTTGGGCACGGCGTAGGAATGTCCCAGTGGGGTGCGAAAGCTTACGCCGACATGGGGTGGAGCTTTGAGCAGATCCTTAAGTTTTATTTTTCTGCTAATCTGGGGCTTTAGCGTTGAGGCTTTAAAGGAATTTTTTAGACAGGATGCTACCCATGATCGCTGTGGTGATTACCACGTATAACAACCCAAAAAGTTTAGAACTATGTTTGTGGTCGTTAGCACAACAAACGGTAAAATCTTTCGAGGTGTTTATAGCCGATGATGGATCAGGGGATGAAACCCGTGATCTTATTTTGCGTTTAAAGCGCGAATTGCCGTATGTGTTGACCCACCACTGGCACCCCGATCAGGGGTACCGTAAATCAAAAATCAACAACACGGTCTTTAGGCAACTGGATGCTGTTAAGTATCCCATCACCGTGTGCTTAGACCACGACGTGATTGTTCATCCTGATTTTTTGGCGGATCACTTGCGCTACCACCAACAGCATCCAGGCCCGTTTTGTTTTATGGGGCGACGGATTGATTGTGGACCTAAACTTACCGCACAAATTGGACTATCCAATTTAACGCAAATTACAGCGGGATTAAGCTTGCTTTTATTGAGGTCTGCTTGGGTTGGGGATACCACACGGGTTTTGCGAGCACTCCGGATTACCGGGCCGGACTGGTTGTTGCGGATCATGAAGCGGGACCGCGTTTATGATGTGTTGGGCTCAAATTTTTCGGTCTCTACGCGCGCATTGTTTTGGGTAAACGGCTATAACGAGACTTTCCAGAGTTATTGGGGAGAAGACGGCGATTTATTTGTGCGCCTGCGCAATTCAGGGGTGCGCTGCTTTGGGCGCATCGGTGTCGCGTTGCAGTGGCATTTGTACCATAAGCGTTTAGACGAGACCCCCGCCCACCGCGATCGCTACCAACAGTTGCTTGCGGATACCGACTATGTGCGGTGTGAGCGGGGGATGATCTCATTTCCATTGAAAACTTAAAGCGATGCCCTATCATGGGCTTAAATTAAAAACCAAGAATTTGTCGTGGAGTTTAAGTAGTATGGTTGATCGAGTTTTTTTTCTGATTTGTTTTATTTTCCTAGGTTCTTTTTCTTACTCTAAGGCAGAGGCTAACGGGCTCGTTATTTTTTGTCAGAAGGCGCTTCAGGGTCTGAGAAATACTGTAAGTAAAGTTCCCCCTCAAGATAAAACGTCGACGTCCCCTATAGAATCTATTGCTTGGTGGGATCCGTCATTGAGCGTTGATGAGAGCCGTGTACAAATTCTTAAGGATTTCATTACAGATTTAAATGAGAAAAAAGAATTAAGAGATATTGACGGACATAAAACAGCCCAGATTTTTGCCACTTACCGATCTGAGCTTGTATTCATGAGGTTCTTTTCTCGGTTTTATCGAAGAGTTCAGCTCTCTCCTGGAGTGGTGAACAATGGAGAATATGACTACTCGCCGTTGGAAAAAATTAAGGAGTCCCAAGGACGGATAGAATCAACATTAAAAGAAGCAAACACTTATCTGACGGCTATTATCCCTCTGAATAATAATGGAGCAACAGCAGTCGAAGTGGCGGCCTTTAAAAAACTCATCGAGCTTCTCTCAGGCTTATTAGAAAAAAGTAAGCTTATCGAAAGTGCAATGTGGGCTATTCCTAAAGACCTTGACGCCAGAAAATCGAGTAGAGAGTTTGACGATTGGTGCGTGCAAAACCGGCTAAGAGATATATTTGGCTTTTAGCGTGCCCCACCTATTTCAGCAATCCTTTTTACGGACACAGCAACAGTTCGCGGTACTTGGGGAGCGGCCAGTAGCTGTCGGCAATAAGGCTCTCTAACGTGTCACAAGCCGCGCGTGTGGACTCCATTGCCGCTGTAAGGTGTTCTGCAATAGCTGCAGCTCGGGCCTCTTCGGATTCGATCGCAAAAGCGGCTTGGATTGCGGACTCTAATTTTTTTAATTCTGCCGATGCCAGTGCCAAATTCGCCGCAATTTTTTGATAGATTTCGGTCTGGGGTGTGGGGAGTCCGGCTTGTTTTGCGGCCAGTACACCTTGCGCAAGCACTGACGCGTATTCGTAAGCTGCGGGTAGCACTTGGGTTTCAACCATGTTTTGTAAACACTCGGCTTCAATCAATACGCGCTTGTTGTAGATTTCAACACGGACATGGAAACGAGATTTGACCTCGGATTCACTGAATACCCCCAGTCGGGTCAAGAGCGTTAACGAACTTGCGCTGACCAATTGGTGGAGCGCTTCTGGAGTTTTTTTCAAGTTAGGCAAGCCACGTTGGGCTGCAAGTTTGACCCAGTCGTCGGAATAATTATTCCCCTCAAAGCGAATGTTTTTGGTTTCTTTAATCGCATCGCGGAGGACCGCAATGATCGCTTCTTCTTGGCTAATGCTCGACTTTAATTTGGACTCGAGGGCTGTCGTGATTTCTTCGATCCCATCCGTGACCGCGCAATTCAGTAGGGTTACAGGTAGCGCACATGATGCCGATGATCCTACTGCACGAAACTCAAACTTATTCCCCGTAAATGCGAACGGTGAAGTGCGGTTACGGTCGGTATTGTCCTTTGCGATGCTGGGGAGTTGGCTTACACCGAGCTTGATGAATACGTCTTCAAACGACAGGTTCTGATGCGTATTTGCTTCGATCTCATTGAGCACGCGGTCCAGCATGTTCCCTAAAAATACAGAAATAATGGCAGGGGGGGCTTCGTTTGCGCCCAGTCTGTGATCGTTCCCCGATGATGCAATTCCTGCGCGCAAAAGCCCTGCATGCTTGTGGACACCCTTGAGCGTTGCAAAAAAAAAAAAAAAAAATCGGCCATTTTGAGCAGGGGTTTTTCCAGGATCCAGGAGATTGGTCCCGACGATGTCTTCGGCTCCTTGGGATACCATCATGGACCAGTTATTATGCTTTCCGCTTCCGTTAACGCCCGCAAAAGGTTTTTCGTGCAGGAGTGCCTCAAAGTCGTGTTGTTTGGCAATTCGGCGGATCACCTCCATCGTGACTTGATTGTGATCAATCGCTACGTTCGCCTCTTCAAATATCGGAGCCGTTTCAAATTGGCTTGGCGCAACCTCGTTGTGGCGAGTTTTTACCGGAACACCTAATTTGAGCAACTCGATCTCCATGTCCGCCATAAACGCAAGCACGCGCGGAGGAATGGATCCAAAGTAATGGTCTTCCAGTTGTTGTCCCTTGGGTGGACGCGCACCGAGGAGTGAACGTCCGGTTAAAATCAAATCGGGCCTGAGCGCATACAGCGCACGGTCAACCAAAAAATACTCTTGTTCAGTGCCCAATGTGGTGGTTACTTTTTTTGCTGATGCGTCACCGATCAAGTGGAGGAGTTTTACGGCCGCCGCAGACAGTGCCGCATTACTGCGCAAAACACCGGTTTTCTCATCAAGAGCATCCCCGTGGTAACTGATAAACACTGAGGGCACACATAGGGTGCGAACACCCGCAATTTCATTGATGAACAGAGGCGAAGTAGGGTCCCAAGCCGTATAGCCGCGCGCTTCAAATGTGGTGCGCATGCCACCGCTTGGGAAACTAGATGCGTCCGGTTCGCTTTGGATCAGTTGTGCGCCGCTAAAGCGATCAATCGCTTTACCGTCCGAAGTTAAGGTTAAAAAGCCATCATGTTTTTCGGCGGTCAAGTTCGTCATGGGATAAAAAACGTGGGCGTAGTA
>JAIXVT010000157.1 GCA_027482725.1 Pseudomonadota bacterium
GGGCGCCACTCCCATTAAGGGCACTCCGGTCGTGAAGGCCGTGTTTCCCATGCCTGATGGAAACGCGACGGTCATTCTACGCCCCAAGGTCGGAGACGACGGAGCATTTTTGTTAGAATCAGACGGCGATGAGTTTGGTGATACCGGTTTCTATCGAATCCAAAAACACCGAGGAGCCCCCATGCGAATATGGAGAGTCGGCTCTCTCAGGGAGAACTTCCGGGTCTATGTCGACGAGGGGGGAATCGTCCGCTGCGACCACCAAGTCCGCTATCTCGGATTGAACGTCCTGCGACTACACTATCGGATTGAGCGTGTTAACTGAGCCGCGGGTGAAAGGGAATGACCATGAAGGGCTCGAAAGCGTTCGGGGCCTTACATGCCGACCGGCTGATTGTAGCCACCGCGCTCGATCTTGGCGTGCCCCTTGTCACCAAAGACGGGAATATCACCGATTCCGGCGTCGTGCGGGTGGTCTGGTAGCCCGGCGCTCGCCGACGGAAACGGCATGCAACTCACGAAAATCGGCGCGACCCCGTTGGCGTGGCGTTAATCGTTCTCCGTTAGCGGGCCGTCCTCCTCCCAATTATCGCCATGGTAGCTGTCGCTTTTCCCCTCAGTTTTCCATTTTAGGGCCCATCTGAATGCGCGCAAAGCACGCATGTTATCCTTGTCTTGAGCCTCAAGAACCAATGAACGGGTGAGCTTTTCGATTTTGTCTATCTCGCAATACGTCGCCATTTGATCGAGGGAAACATACCGGGTGTAAACCGTTTTATCACTGGTTTTAGTTGCGGTTTTAAGCACGGTTCTGAGCAGCCAAATAGCATCACTGGTGTCTTTGATTTGTGAGGAAATCCACGTCTTCACTTCCATCTCCGTAGTCCATTCTTTCCACCAGTATAGAAGATTATCCAAGTCGGACAATACTCGCAGGCGACCATCCGACGCAGCGAGCCGCAGCTTTTCGACGGCAAGCGCACGTAGTTCCGGAAGATGCTCTTCTGCGACGAGGAATTCATGTGCGTTGCGCTTTTCGTTTCTCTGTTCGTTATTAACAATTTTTACGGGCAGCCTAACTCCGTGTGAATTCTTAATCCCGTTCCGAATGGTATCAAAGTGCACTTGCTCCGTATTGATCTTTCTTAAACTGAAGTAAATAAGCCGCCAATGGTAGGCTAGTCCGTTCAGCCCAAAAAAATCTCTGCGCGCACGGTGCGGGAAAAAATCGGCAACGTTAGATAAGCTAACGATGGCATTTGGGAAATCGGCCGCTGAGAGATTGTGCCGATATGCATCGAGTCGCTCAAAGACAGCTTCGAGTTTATCGGATCCTGCTAGATGTTTGCACAAACCCTCGAAGACGGATGGTCGGGAAATGTTTTTCAGCAGTGCATCGATGTTAGCTTGTGCAATGTCGTCATTTGTTAATCCAAGAGAAAAATAACGCTCGAAAAGCTTTTCGTGGCCTACCCTGAGGCTGCGCTGCAGATGATCGTTATCCGGATGAACGTGGCCGAATAGAGCGGGGAACAGCTGCTTCAATATTTCTTTTAAGCGTTCTTGGCGGCCTTCCGGGACTACTAACAACAGGCGATCAAGTTCAGTTAATTTCGCTTTTCCAACATCGGGTTTATCAGTGAAACCAGACCCGCGCCACTGTTCTAAAAACAAAGATCGATTGATGGGGATGATCTCATAAAAACTCGGCTCAAAAAGGCGTAACGTCTCAAGTGCTAGGAGATCTAATGGGTTAAGCTCAAAAGTTCCTTCATTCCGCATTTGGGACGCTTGGAAGCCAAACGAGCTAAGAAACCGATAAACATTTCTAAGGTTGGTGAAATATTCCGATAATCCGTCGCGCCAGAGATTACTCCATCGTTGAGTTTCCCATCTTTCTCCTACGTCTTCAGCAGCTAACCACGCATCCAAATCATCAAATAAAACTTTGTGCACATCCTTGAGTGGTGGCTGAGGCACATGGAAAAGAACCTGCACAATTTTTTCTAAAAATTCATGCCCACGATTCCCTGAAATAGCGTTTAAAGCCCCCGCAACTATTCCACGATCAAACAAGAGAAGGTATATTACGTTTGGGAAATCAGCATTAGCTTTAACCAACTGGAATACTTCGCGAATTTCATCGGTTGTGAGTCGGTCAATATCGTCAATAATCACGAGAATGGGCGCATCCAGCCCTGCCATTTCCTTAGCCAACGAACGTTTCAGACTCACGAGTGAGTAATCGCTCGTATTGGCACGTGCTTCATGAGTAGTTGCTGCTTTATCGATAACTTCGCCCGTCTGGGAAACGGCTTCGGCGGCAGTCTCGATGACTATACCCTCAACTCTTCCGCTTGCGGTCATTGCTTTCCCAACCCATTTGGCGGCTGCACCGCCTAGTGCCGCTAGTTTTGCATATGCTCTCAGTTTTAGAACACGGTTTTTTGTGGATGCGCTTTCCGGATGATTTGAGTTTAGAAGCACCGCGAGTTCTCTGAAAAAGGACGCCGTTACGGAGTCATGACCGGAAATCTCCCATGGGTTAAACTCTAGTATATCGACCCGTGCTCGGCTCTTTGAGCGAAGTCGCTCTAAGACCATATTTTTGAGCGAGTTTTACCCGACCCCCACTCACCGCACAGAGAGATTACCATGGAGTCACGCCCTCTCCACGAAC
>JAIXVT010000285.1 GCA_027482725.1 Pseudomonadota bacterium
CATTGCCAAAACCACTCCAACCTGAAACTGCGACTGAATTACGGCAAAAGCCTGTGACACCGCGACCTGCACCACAGACCAGGGGAAAAACCAGAGCAAAACCCATGCGCCTGCCTGTGCGCCCAATGCCTGAATCCCAAGCGTTAACATCATGGCCAATGAGATGAAAAAAATTACCGAATCCAGTTGGACTTGCCCCGTTAAACACACCAAAGATCCTAAACCCACCCAAAAATTAAGCACGGTCAGCAAAGCGGAGGTCTTCCGTTTGTTTTTCAGAAATAAAAAAACGGACTCGGCACACGACAATAGAAGCAAAACAACAACCAACCCCCACCAGACCAAAGGGTACTGCTCCAATACTTGTCCGGTAATGCGAGACCAAAATACCACTGCACTCATCGCCCATGGACCAAAAATAAGAGCAAAATCTAGCGGCTTAATCCCAGAAAAAAGCCTGTGAAAAAGCCATCGGTCCAAGGTCGAAAATCCAAGGAAAATTGCGGGAATTCCGATCAAAAACCAACGCTCTTGGTCTTCTGGGTCAACAACACTGGCTTGTGCCAAAATAACCCAAAGAAAAAACTTAATGCTCGACCAAACTTGGACTTCTTTGAGTCGTGAAGTGTCGGACTCTATCCAAACCAAAACCATCGCAGAAAACAAAGTACCGCCTAGCGCATATAGCGCTGAATTCATTGTCGGCTCATAAACTCCGTACGCTAAAAAAATCAAGGAAAGTGCGGATAAAAACGGCTTCACACCAATCCCCCTGACCAAAACTGAATGATTAAAAAAATCGCCACGGCCACTCCCGCAAGCATGAGATGAATTTCATCTACCACCGATTCCGGACGGGCCTCGGGATAGGGAGACCGAGGCTTAGAATCCCCGAGGTCGGAAATGAAACCCCTTTCCATTCGACTGCGAAACCGCTTTCCCCATCCGCTCACCCAGACGGTACAAACATGTAAAAGGTGAGCCGCTTTATGGTCCAGTTTCAAGCGGTGAACCAAAAAGGCGATCAAAGCTCCGCCTGGAATAATGCCCATCCAAGGACCAAGTTCCATCGAAAACGTCCAGCGATCGGGATGTTCCAGGCCGGTTAAAAAATACCCAAGAGCCACAATCAACGCCGAATTTAGAACCACATCCAAGGTGCGAGTTTCTCTCTTTTCGTAAGAAAACACGGGAATAACCAAATGCGCACCAAGTAATACGATTATTCCTATCCAGCCCGACTCGTTTGCCGAGAGAACCCACTTATGGGCTTCGGTTCCGGGTAATCCAATAATGAGAAGCGATAAAACTACCCAATCCCAAAGCTGAATGGTCCGCATCGACCCCAAAACAAGAGCGCCCATCCACACCAATCGGTCAAATTGATCGGTAGAAAATCCTGTTAGTATCGTCAACACCCATACCCAGCGCTGCACAAGGGTGAGATGGGAACACAACAAAACCAAACTGGTTAGACCTGAAGAAATGGCCCAAGCGTCCGCATGTAGCGCGGACGGATCTAACGCCAATGCAACGATTCCGCCGGTAATCACGCCTACCGTTGGGGATAATCCCAAAATACACAGCGCCAAAGCAACCGGGTAGAAACCCGAGGAAATCTGAAAATCTACACGATTTAAAATGGAGAGAAGAAACAACCCGACAAAACCGGTTAACCGGCGATTCCACTCCAAACCCCGGGGCGAATCGGAAAGCCACTGCAACAACGCAATAGAAAATAGACCAACAGAATATCCGCCCCAGGACGACGGCAAAAGCAGCGTGCACAAGGGCAATACGTAAACCCAATTTTGGGGCTTAATCCAAATCTGAACCCCTAAAAAAATAACGGCAAAAACCACTGCAAAAAGATCAAATTGGGGGAATACCCAAGGGGAAAACGGGAAACTCATGATTTACCCTCCCAGGAAAGCACGCCGATCATGACTCCCAATACCCCAAAGGCAAGCGCAAAAATCACTTGTGATACTCCGTCTGAACGGAGAGCAAAAAAGAATCCGATAGCCCCAAGAGCGAACAAATAATCCAAAAGAGCCATCCGCCAAGTCATCCGAGTAAGGCCACGGAGCAAACACGAGCAGAACGCCAAGAGACTCAAGATCTCGGCCATCATGAACCCCCTCGATTTTCATCATGCGGACCGGCCACCTGAATACCGACCCAAAGAACAAGCGAAAGAATGGTCAGACAAATCAGCAAAGTAGCGAGTAACGATGCGGGCTCGGACCATATCTCAGAAGGCGGGGGGGCATCCCAACGGGGTGAATCCGCCGAAATCACGCCTATAAACAATGTTGCCCAAAAAACAGCTGCACCAACCCAACTCCAAATGTTCAGCCGCAAAGGAGTCAGGAGGTAAGACTGCATCATCATCGCCATCAACCCCGGGATCAACATCACTAACCCGAGAAGACCAAAATTAAAAAAATAAGGGATAGCAATGACAAAAACGATCAAGGCATCACTTGCCATCTGAACCTTTAAATACGGCATCCAACGGATAAGCGAAAGGAGCGCCAGCAAAATCGCCAAAACTTCGATCATATGTCCAACCGGCCTTTACCAAAAGAGAGCACTTGACCCTCGGCTCCGGCGCTTGCATTTTGAATGTGTTTGGTTTGCGTCAACGACTCTGGCTCACACGCATCTACACACAAACCGCAGAAAATACACTCCGAAATCCTTACATCAAATTTCGACACCCATAAGCGAAAGCTTTTAGGCTGTTCTTGGGTTTCAATATCTATACATCCCGTAGGGCAAACCTGGGCACAATCTCTACACCCCGTGCAGGTCGAAATCGTGTTAGCAATCAGCCCACGACTTCGAATAGGTAAATCTTCAACACTGCGGGACGAGATGGGATCAGGATAAAGCTCGGTCTCCACTTTGCGGGCGTGATCTTTGTTAAGAAAAAAATCAATCAAAGGCTTCATGTATAAACCTCGAGTCCAAGCTTAACCGCAAAAGCAACAAGAACCACCAAGACAGCCCAAGGGAAAAAATAATTACGAAACAACTCCTGGCGATTGCTAAACGTAAAAAAACCCACATACCGAGCTAGCACAGAATGGAGAAGATAAATTGCTGCCGAAAAAACAAAAGGCACCAACGTGATTCCATTTGGCGGAAAAACAAAATCTTTTGAAACCACAAAGCACCACGAAAAAAATGCGAACCGGAGAATCCAACCGGAATCCCGGCTCCAGCCGTAAGGGGGAACACCTAAAAAAATTCCACCCAGAACGAAGGCAAAAAAACCCGAAAAAAGGGATACTCCATACATGGATTCATGCCCCGACGGCTCCAAGAGAGCTATCGCCACCAGGGGCAAAAACGTCATCAACTGAAACTCAAATTGCTCTCTTCTTCGGATTTCTGCGCTTGGATTATCCAAAAAATGAAGTCCAAAAAATTGAAAAAAAAGAAAGATCAACAACGAGAGGATAAAATGCCCAGGCACACGGAGCACAGCACCCACCATGAGCAGAGAAACCAAAATCAAGTTACCAAGTGCGCCATAATCTAAAGCATTTTTTGATAGCCCGAAATTTTTTAATCTCGTGGTTATGGGCATTCCCACTCTTGCCTCATGACGAATCAAATAGACGTGTTCCGCCAACAGGACAAGTACCGCACAAGGTATCCACATGATCAATGTCGCGATCTGGCCCAAGCTCATAGATCGATTTCCCCCGCATGAATTCCCATGGACTTTACAATCCAAAGCACTTCGTCAATCCGTGCTCCGATCAATGCTTCGCGCAGTGAGTCCTTGATTTTATGGGACGGGGTCTCTAAAGAAACCCCTTGAATGCGTCCTTGTTTTACGCTGACGTGCAACATGTAGCTCCCACGCCAAGTATCCCCTGTGGCGACACCTTCACCATCACTGATACGATCCAACTGCTTAAAGTCCCAGCGTGGCAAAACAGGGTAGAGTCCAGGGTTCTTCAGGAGCTCCTGAATTTTGTCTTGCACTTGATTTAGGCTTCGATAAGCGTATTTCCAACGCGACAAAACAGTAGACGGAACCCCGGATCTCGCCACCAAATCGTCATGGCGTCCCGACTTGACCACTCCAACCTCCATTGCATCCGGCGATGTTTTAGAAGAAAAAAAGAAAAACTCTTCCATCAATGGTGATAAAGCCTGGAGGCCAGACATCCACTCCAACAACCGGTCACGGAACCCCTGCGAAATCGACCAGCGGACTCCTCCCGGGAAAAAATAGGTATAACCCAAGCGCGAACCCGTCATGAGCTCACTCAGATCACGCGCCGACTCGATTTTTCGGCCAATCCATTGCGCCAATACAATTTGATCCCGACTGAGCGCTAATTCGAAAAAATAGCCTAAAATTTCTTGGGCCTCCCCAAAATCATTCATCAAATTTCGGATTAATCTGACTTGAGGAGGAGTGTCCTGATCCATCAATGATTCGAGCGCCGAAGCCATAAGGGATTCGGCAAGATACGGGCGCTGATTCTGAAACTTGGACAACAGGTGTGTTGCGGCTAAAAGCTTTCGACCTACTGTTTTTGCGATTAGGTTTTTGGAAAGGTACCCAAAACCAAATTCAGCATCTAGGACTCTTCCTCGAAAAACCTGAACATCCACATCAAAGGGAAGCAACACTTCTAAGGGTCCCACAGGACGTGGCTTAAATGCGCTAAAACGGATTCTCTCGCCTTGTAAGCGCAAACCTAACTGGACCGAAACAGGGGGAGCTGATTCAGGATTCAAGATGCACCCGCCATCGTATCTTTAAACAAAAGGAGTGCGTTCATGATTGCTTCAGGGCGCGGAGCGCATCCGGGAACATGGAAATCCAGATCCAAAAACTCCGTCGTAATATCCCCTCCGCCAAATAAGCCCGTGGGACGGGCGCAGGTTCCTAATCCAACAATTTTTAAATTTGGGTGCTGAATCTTCAGCGCCTTTACTTTTTCTACTAAATGCGAACTCAAAAATCCCTGAAAAATCACGAGATCCACCGGATCGTCTTGATCTGCCTGAATAAATCCAAGACGCTCAATATCATACCGAGAAGCGCGGACTGCCGTGAATTCATCCCCACAACAAGATGCTCCAAAAAACCGATAACGAAAAATCTCAGCCACTTTATTCTTCATGGCTTCGCCCCCGGTCCCGAACGCTTCATCAGCTGTACGGCTAACAATAAAGACGGAAAAAGAAACAAAAATACCGCGACACGGGTACGAATTGGCTTGGTCTCATCGCCTAAAAAAAACAATATCCACACTAGCCCCCAAACCGTTGTTGCCGAAAGCGCTACACGCGCAGGCGAGTCGAAAAAAAACGGCTTAAGCGCACCATTAACCCCATCCTTAACCGCATCATCGGTTGGTTTATCGGAAAAACGAGGGGAGGAATGTTGAACAGAATTTTTACTTGAATACGGACGGGCTTCGGTTTGCCTCTTCAATCCGAATAAAAAAATAAATACGATGCTAAAGAAACCCACCCCTGCGACCCAGGCGAGAATTTGTCCTAAAATTGGGGTCATTATCAAGGACTTAGGCTACTGAACGAGATAAGGTGAGTCAATGCCCGCACGGCTTTTGAAACTAGAATTTAATCCCAAGCAGA
Organism: Pseudomonadota bacterium; assembly: GCA_027482725.1. Lineage (GTDB taxonomy): Bacteria > Bdellovibrionota > UBA1018 > UBA1018 > CAIMNF01 > JAIXVT01. The sequence goes on from JAIXVT010000285.1 coordinate 5,635, forward strand.
CCCCGATTGTTTCTTGGGTTGCGATGAGCTTGCTCCGGAACGCGGAACGCCATGGATCAATTGTTTTTATTGAAGATGGCGATGAAGCCCGTGAGCGGCTCGCCACCACGCTCCATGCGCTTTCACAGACCCTAGCCCCCCATGCCAACATTTCCATTTTGAATTGGCCGGCGTTTTCACACCTCCCCGACCAACCCATTGCGTTGTCTCTCCGAGAACGCAACGAGAGGCTCGATACTCTGCGCAAAATAACCTCACGCTCGGGACCATCCCTGATCCTGACCTCAACTCTTGGCGTTTTACAACCCACCCTGCCTGCATCCCTGTTCAAAACGCTATCCATAGACTTATCGGTTTCTCACGATATGGGCTCCCTCCAAGACTTGGGTCTGCGCTTGATGGGCATGGGCTACCGCAAAGCGGAACTGGTGCAAGAATCAGGTCAGTTTGCGGTCCGCGGTGATATTTTTGATATTTTCGTGCCGGGAACAGCGCTCCCGTACCGTATCGATTGTTTTGATACCCAAGTAGAACGCATCCGAACATTCGATCCCGAAAGCCAACGCTCGTCTGCGGAACTTTTACAAACTTGTCGCATTACTCCCGCCGAAGAAGCGATCGTCTCCCCCCTGGATTGCAACACGCTCATCGAGCGCATCAAAGCGGATGGAGACCAACGCTCAATCTCACGCAAAATCCGAGACCCCATTGTAGAGAACATCCGAAACGGTTTCCCCCCCGAGAATTTCCGACACTGGTTAGCTTATTGTTTTGAGACTCCAGGCCAACTGACCGACTATCTTGAGGAATTCCAATTCGTCACTTTGAATATGGACCCTGCCGCCCAGGAGCTGAAAAAACTTCAGGATAAAATTGGCCTTCAGAATTCTAAACATCATCAAGAGTATTGGATCGCCCCGACACTGGAACACACGTATCTCCCTATGATCAAAAAGTGGGAGCCTCTTTTGACCGCTGCACCCACGGCGCTGCTCCCTCCAGAAGAACTCACTCCGTCGTCTCTGAGCCGCGCGATCGAGCAAAAGACGAAATTTTTGTTCTACCAAACCCCAAGTGCCCTAGAGCGACTCAATTACTGGAATGAGCAAAACCAAGCTCAGGCCATTCTTGTCGAAGGACGGATCTTTGGGACCCTGATCGATCACCGCACCCAAACCGCATTTATCGATGAAGTCGATATATTGGGGAAGGCACACATTCCGGCCAAAGAACGGAAAATTAAATTTAAAGTCGAAAACCCCGAGGACTACGCTCCCGTCCAAGACGGATCTCTCGACGTCGGAGATGCCGTGGTCCACGCCACGCATGGAATCGG
>JAIXVT010000058.1 GCA_027482725.1 Pseudomonadota bacterium
GAGCTTAAACTTGAGGGCACCGTAGGATGATCACCAGCAGCTTTTTTCTTCATCTTTTAAGTGATTCGGATGTACTTTTGGCTCTCACCCAAGATCAATGAAACGCTACGGAAAAATTTTTTTATTTGGAGAAATGGCGGTGCTCGCAGGAGAGCCCGCACTTATTCTCCGTTTTGAATCAGAGCGAATGCTCACTTTCCAAAAACACTTTCGAACAACGGGAACCGTCGTGAATCCGGGTGCCGATCCCCTCTTGGGCTTTGGAAGCAGTAGCGCGGACTTTAAGCTCAAAACGGGTTTTGATCCCGAGACCGATATTGAAGGCTTTATGAGTGACTATCGGTTGAGAAATCCATTAAGCAGTGGTGCCGATGCTTGGGTTCAAAATCTCTCGGAGAGTTGGGGGGAAGGAGTTTTCCGCGTTATTGTTCCAGCAAATTTTGGCCCTGGATTAGCCACCGAAAATCAAACTCAACCAGAAACCCAAATTCCTCAAAGAGGGTTCGATCTGAGAAAACTCTCTCTAGACCAGACGTCCACTCGGAAACTTCATTTGTTTGGGTTGTCGGAAACCACACGCACCAAAATGGCCACGGACTCATTTTTGAAAAACCATTCGTTTCGAATCCAATCGGCATGGGCGGATCCGGCGGCTGATTACGCTGGTGTTTTGAGGGATCTTGTTTCTTTTTTTGAAGGAAAAAACTCCTTTCCCGATCGGGCGTTTACGAATTGGTATCGATATTGGAAAAAGGTCGGTGTTGTTTCCGATTTCTCTGAGTTTGTCACCCAAAATTTGCAGGCGATGTTTCCCTATGCCGAGGTTAAGGGTTGCGGGGCAGGGATGAATGATTTTTTCGTTCTTTACGAACCCCAATTGTCATCACAAGATTTTCGTCGTTGCTCGGATCGGTTTTCCGAATGGGGAGTCGAATATTGGGGAAACTTATCCGATTTTTTAGCGAGAGGATAGAAATGAAGACCATCGAAGTGTTTGCTCCTGTGAACTTGGCATGGATAAAGTATATGGGAAAACAGGGGCAACCTCCTCAGCCCACAAATCCCTCGGTCTCTGTTACGCTTTCCCGTTTAGGGACTTGGGTCAAATTGCAGGTTTTAGGTCATGTTCAGCGTCCCGACCAGGTTCAATTTGAATGGCCGATTGGATTTGATCCCAAAGACGCCCGTAGAATGGAGCGGTTTTTAACCGCCCCCGTGTGGACAGAGAGGCTTGATCCTCTTTCTTGGCCCGCCCGCGTTCAGATTGAAACCAAAAACACTGCGCCCACTGCAACAGGAGTTGCGACATCCAGTTCGGCCTTTGCCTCATTTACTTGGGCTTGGAGTTCGGCTCTTGTTTTACCCCGACCGGAATGGGCGACCGACCGCTCGCTTTTAGCCGAGATTTCCGCACAAGGGTCGGGAAGTTCTTGTCGGTCTTTTTTGGGTCCTCTTGTCTCGTGGTCAGAAAACGGTGTCAATCCGTTAGATTTTCCGTTCTCCTCCGGACTTGGGATTATTGTTGTGGTTGCTGATGCAGCCCGAAAAGAGGTGAGTTCTTCATTGGCTCATGAGCGGGTAAAAATGTCCCCATTTTTTTCGGGACGCGCCCAGAGGGTGCAGTTGAGATTACAAAAGTTAAATCTCCTTTTGGCCTCTTGGCGTTCCCGTCCTCTTTGGGATGAGCTTTCAGAATTGATTTTTGAAGAGGCCATGGACATGCACGAATTGTTTCATTCCTCCGATCCTCCGTTTTCTTATTTAAAAAAAAAAAAAAAAAAAGTAATTGAGGCGTTCCAGTCTCGGACTTTAGGGACTCATCGGGTGTTATTGTCTTTTGACGCCGGAGCTAATCCCTTACTTTTTTTCCACCCCGATGATCGCGACGTTATTTGGTCTTCATTACGGTTCAAGTTAGGGAGTGATGTGGTTCTCCTTGAGGATCAGTCGGGTTCACAAGGGGTGCATCATGTTTAGTGTTCAAGTCCCTGCAAAACTGATTATTGCCGGAGAACACGCGGTTTTGCGTGGAGGAATGGCAATCACGCTTCCACATCCCGAAGCCTACCTTGAACTGTCCGCGCGACGCATTCCTCAGTCTTCCTTGCAATTTTCCGACCCGAGGCTCGATGATTTTTTTTCATCTTTTTCTGATGATTGGTCCTTTCCTCTTTCGGGATTTGCTCTCGATGTTCGCTCCACGATTCCTGAACAAGCGGGAATGGGGTCGTCGGCGGCACTGTGTGTTGCCGTTGCAAAGTTCCTCCGTTGGGCTTACCCAGATGCCCCTGAGATCCGCGAGCGATCAGAGTATGACCTTGCGGTGCAGTTTGAGCATTATTTTCATGGTCAGAGCAGTGGAATGGATGTGGCTGCGGTGCAGGGGCGGGGGCCTAGAGTTTTTGTCCGATCTTTAGGGGTGATTCGCGAGTTGCCGTTTCAGCCGTTTCGTTTTCTGGTGGTGCCTTCAGGCGAAATGGCTTCTACAAAATCAGTTGTAGAGTGGATGGCCCATCAGCGCGCTATGGATCCCAATCTCTTTATTCAACAAGATCAGTGGATGGCCGAAAGTGTTCGTTGGGCAGAGCGTGCCTTTGATTCAGGGTCGATAAAAGACCTCATTAAATCTTTTGAAATTTCGTACCAATGCTTCGAAAGTTGGGGGTTGGTTACACAAACGGTTCGCGAGGCCCGAAAAAAACTCCTTGATTCCGGGGCTTTAGCGGTGCGACTGATGGGTAAGGGCAAAGGGGGCTGTCTTCTCGCCCTAGTTGACAACTGAACTTTCGAGCGCATTCTTTACCTAAAGGAAAGGTAGGCATCCCTATGGGTGTATTCTTTAAACGATTTTTTCTGTTCGCGTTGGTGAACGTGATGGTGGTGGTTTCTCTATCATTAGTGCTCAATCTTCTCGGGGTCCGTGGTTACCTGACCCCATATGGCATCGACTTTGAAAAGCTAGCGGTGTTTTGCTTGGTTTGGGGGATGGGGGGATCTCTGATTTCTCTGGGATTGTCTCGAATCATGGCAAAAATGATGATGGGGGTACAGGTCGTCGACCCGCAGACGAGAGACTCTGAGCTTGCAGATCTCGTGGCACGTATTCATCATTTGTCACGCGCTGCAGGGCTCACCACGATGCCCGAGGTCGGGATTTATGATTCTCCCGAACTCAATGCCTTTGCGACAGGCCCCACGCGCTCACGGGCTTTGGTAGCGGTGAGCACGGGTTTGCTGTCGCGCATGAGTCGTGATGAGGTAGATGGCGTGCTTGGACACGAAGTGGCACACGTTGCCAATGGTGATATGGTGACCATGACGTTGGTCCAGGGAGTGATCAACGCGTTTGTGATGTTTTTGGCCCGAGTTTTGGCCTTTGTTGTAGGGCAAGCGATGCGGGGACGCGATGAAGAAGATCGTGGCGGATCTCCGTGGGTGAATACCCTATTGGTCTTTGTGTTTGAAATCTTCTTTTCTTTCTTGGGAATGGTGATCGTGGCTTGGTTTTCTCGCTACCGGGAGTACCGAGCAGATGCCGGAGGGGCTCGCTTGGCAGGCCGTGAATCGATGATCGGAGCGTTACGGGCTCTTCAGCGCAACTTTGGCATCGAACCGGAGACACAAACTCCCGAATCGGTTAAAGCATTTCAGATCAGCGGGCGCGGGGGGTTTTTGGCCTTGTTCTCCACCCATCCGCCTCTTGAAGAGCGTATCGCCCGTCTGGAGCAAATGCGTTAACGTTGCGTTTGTTTCTCGGCAAAAATGAGATCTTGCTCTAAGGCCTCGAGATGCTTGCGTGTCTCGGGGCTTTCTTCTGGATAGTGACTCAAATAAGACAACGCGGACGCAATGTTTTGGCGGGTAAAATTAAGGAGTGTTCCTTGCTGGCTGACAAGATTTTTTTGTTCAAAAAACACTTTCCCTAAAGTGTGATTGACGCCTGCAAAATGAAAGAACGGCTTAAAGTCGTGACCGTTTATACTCAGGTGAGCTGCCAGCCTCAGGAGCACGCGATTGAGGGCATAAACTTCAGCGATCGTTTGCGGGGCTTTTCGCACTTCACTCTGCTTAAGGCTTTCAGCTGAAAATTTTCTGAGGATTTGAACATCCGTTTCCGTTCTTAGGTCTCCTAACACTTGATAGAAAAGTGCTTTCATCTCCGGAGTGCGGGCATTGACCTTGGTTTTGAATTTTATTTTTTGGCATATTCCTCCGGGCAAAAACAAAAAGAAAACCTCCTCAAGGGTGTTGTCCAAGACAGCCGTGATTCTTATACCCTCTATGCCACGGGGATCCTGACTTGTGATCCAGGATTTGCTTGTCATTTTTTTAAATCCCGCCCATTCGAATATCTTCTCTCGAAAACTAAAGCATCCTGCCCATCGGGTTAAGCAGTTTTTAAGATCTAATGCCGTTCTATTGGCCGCTATCGTCTGAGGGCCATATAAAGTAATTTCTGTTTCACCTGGAATCCAGTGGAGTTGAATTTGGGACAGAAAGTTTTTCGGCGGACCGCCGGATTGATAAGGAATTCTGGCAAATACGGCCTGATTTTGAATCTGTGTTGGCCAGCGCCCTAAAGTATAAAAAAAGGTGAGGGGTTCGGGCCGAAGAGCAAGGGAGTCTTCTTCGCTGAACACATTGGGCTCTAGCCATGCGGTGTCAAAAGGTTCAAGCGTTGTGAACAGGGTTTGATAAAAAACAACGCCTCCACTCAAAAGAGCGATGCTCGCCATTCCCATTGCTACGGCTATCGGTCTAGATTTGCGCTCGCTCTTGTTCACCTCCCCAGTTTACACTGCGATTATGGGGATCGTCTTTGGTTTGTTTTTTCTTGGCTTAGGGGTAGCGCTAAAACTATCAGGGATTGTCGTAGGCTGGGGTGAGGTCTGTATTGCTTTGGGGGGATTGGTTTTTGTCTCAGATTTCCTTTGGGTGGCCCCCCAGGAGAAAAGTTTTTTTCTCTCGGAATCCTCTCCAGAGCGATTAAAGAAGCTTCTCGGGCAGGTGCTTGATCAGGCCAGAAAAGAGGGTTTGAGTTCTTTTGATCTCGAAACCCTTGTTCTTCCTCAACACATCCAACAATGGCTTTCAGAGGCTCAAAGAGGAGTTCCTAGAGATCAGATTATTTTGAGCGTAGAAAAACGATTTTGTTTTCAAAAGCAGTCTGCACGGGATCAAGAGGACCTTCGGCAAAGCCGTCTAGAAGGCATTTTGGTTTGCGGCGTGCTTGGTACGCTTACTCTGATGGCGCTTTCCCTTCCTGTTTCTGTCGTGTTTGTGCCCCTGATGGTGGCAATGGTTCTGACGTTTTTTCTTCAGAATCGAGCAAAACAAATTCATCAAGGGGCGTCGCTTGATGCCGAGCGAAAGCGTTTGATGGTTGTGATATTTATCCATGGCCTCGGGAGTGGTTTATCTTTGGAAAACTTTGAATCGCAGGTGGTTTCATGAGAGTCCGAGAGGCCATTTTTTTGATCGTCGGACTGGGGATCGGTAGGGTTTCGGTTTCTCCGTCATTTACCATTGGGCAGCAGGTTCGGTCGGTGTTGGCGGCGCCCACGAGGGTGACCGCGCCCTTAAGTCCAAGCGCACTCCGTTGGTTGACCGAATTGGAGTCGGATTGGAGGGATGCGGTTGGTACGGGTAACGGGTTTCGGTACGATTCCATTGCGTCGGGAAAATCTGGGCATTTTATTTTGGAGTGGCAAGGGGGCGTGACGAGAGAAGCTTTGGCATTATCCTTAAAGTCAGCCCATTCGTTTTTTGATAAAACATTGGGTCGGGGTGGGCGCTACCGACTCCATTTTGGCGTTGCTGGGGGTTTGTCTACCGTTGATGCGTATGTCGCTGAGCTTCGTTTTGCTCACTTCTTACACCATGAGCTTTCCCGACAGTTGGAGATACCCCTTCCGTTTTTTTTATTTTCTGCACAAAAAAGTCCGGAAGGACAAAGTCTCCAGATGATTTTTGAAAATCCTTACTTTGAGACTTCGTCTTGATGCTTTAGCTCCTGTCGGTGAGGATCTATTTTGCAATTCGAATTCCGATGCCCGCCGAACCCCAAACCCCTCCGTTAAACCGAATCACTTGGTCTCCGGCATCGAGATTCATTGCATCCCAGCCGGTTCGGAGATTCACCGTGAATCCGCCTTTTATTCGGGTAAAACGAACCCCTACAACGGGACCCATTCCCGAAGCGCCTCCGAGAGGTCCGGCAACTGATGTCATGGCTATCCCCAGATAGATGGGGTAATCCCCCAAGATTTGCTTAGGAACATGAAGCCCCCAGGTAAATCTTCCACCGATACCTTTCGCGTTGCGGTACTGAGACTGACCGATATCGAGAGTAAAATGGTGACTCACTACACCCCGGTTGCTGAGCGGAACGAATGTGATCTCGCCGCCTAAAAAGTGATGGTTGTGGGTGCCCAAGCCTCCCGCTAGTCCTAGGTATATCGCTGATTTGGCCACACTGTGTTGGGACAATAGCTCAGCCACGTGCTTTGCCGAAAGGAGCTGTTGTTCGGATTCTGGCTTCAGTTCGTCATCGTGGATTTCGAATGAAATATCACGAACCGTGTATCCACTTGTGCCCGGATGGGTGTGATCACAGAGAGCAACGCCTTCGACCGGGCTTGAGCAGGACTCATGGGTCGGGTTCAAGCTTTCTTGGGCGAAAGTCGGAGCGGAAAGATGGGTGAGGGCAAAAACCAGTAGCTTAAGCGATAGCGTCATTTTTTACACTCTAAGAGTTTATAAACATTTGTCAAACAATGACGCCAATTCAACGACGTTATTTGTGAATTGAGAAATTTATTCAAGGTTTGTAAACTGAAAAAATTAATAGTGATTTTTTATATTAGAACGTTCAAAAAAAGGAAAGCAACAGATGGCGGCACCCGCAACGCAGTGGTCGTTTCAAAAGAAAATTCTTGTATTAACCGTTGGAATTACGGTCTTGTTGAGTGCCGTCTCGCTTTATAGCGCGCGCTACATGATTGGACAGCTAAAAGTGGGATATACCCGCCAGTTCGAATTGATTTCAGATTCTATTGAATATGGAATCGCAGCCCAGTTTTTTGAACGCTACGGGGATATTCAGGCGTTTGCCGCAAACCCGGGTATTCAAAGTCCATCGCGTGATGAGATTGTGGGACACCTCAACACTTACATTGCGCTTTACGGAATCTATGATTTGATTACGGTCGTCGATAAGACGGGAAGGCTTGTCGCGGTCAACTCCAAATCCCCTGCGGGAAAAGACATCCAAGTTTCCGGACTTTATCAAAAGAATTTTTCTGAGGAATCTTGGTTTAAAGCAACGTTAGCCGGTCAGTTTATCGAGGATAAAGAGCGTAATTTTTCGGGGACCTATGTCGAGGACCCTAGGTTTAGTCCTCTCGTTTCCGAGGCTTATTCCGATGAAAACGCTTATAACAATGTGTTCGCCGCTCAGTTGAAGAACAGAAAGGGAGAAATCATTGGAGTGATTGCCAATCACGCCGGGTTTCGGTGGGTGGAAGGAGAGCTTGTTGCGGGAGCCCAAATGCTCAAAGATGCGGGCTATACCCGTGGGGATGTTCTTCTGGTCAACAAACAAGGAGTGGTGTTGTCCGAAGTTGATCAAACTCAGGCTCAAAACGGAGCGTATGTTGCATCTCGGGATAAAAATGTTGTCGGGGCCCTTAATCTCTCTGCAACGAACAACGCGGTTGTAGAGGTGCTCAAGGGTAAGGATGGGTTAACAGAAACGCTTCACA
>JAIXVT010000107.1 GCA_027482725.1 Pseudomonadota bacterium
ACTGAGGGAGAGCAAATCTTTAGCTGTGTTCGAGGTCGAGTCTCGGCGTGAGCAAGAAGTCCTATTACATCAATGGGTGTCTCGGAGAAGACTCTTAAAGTCAGTAGAGTGGGGGACTTCTGCGATTTGTGGTGATAACGGCCTTATTGTGATTTCTATCGGACTTTTTTTTGCGGCATTAGGATTTAATGTCAGCTTGAGTCATGTTTTGTATGCCGTGGCCGGATATTTTTTGTGTGTAGGGTTGATAACTTTATTTTTATTTAGATCGCTAGTGGGCGAGCAGGTTTTTCCGTTACTTCGTGGCGAACCCCTAGCGCGATCTGTTGCGGTTGGTGTGGTGGGAGCATTAAGTCCGTTTCCTGGGGTGCAAACTCCTTTTTTGATTGTACTGGCGTTTCTCTTTCGATCCTCACTTCCGATGATCTACGCCGTGTCTTGGATCAATAACCCAGTTACGATGATTCCGATCGCTTGGTCGGAATACCAGGTTGGAAAATTTTTTTTTGAAGGCACAGACTCGGCGATGGAGAACATTTTAAGTTGGGCTAAACAGGATCCTTCGATAGGCTCCCTCCCTTGGGACCAAGTAACCTTGATTATCAAGCCGTTTCTAGCAGGGTCTGGTATTGCTATGGGAATAGGTGGAGTGCTGACTTACGTCCTGATGTTGCTCATTGAGCGACGTCGGATGTAGGATAAAACGCTATGTTAACACCAAGTTTCGAATCGAGACGTGCAGTAATTTTGGCAGCGGGTTTGGGCAATCGCATTGCTAAAGTTCATCACGACATTCCAAAACCCTTACTCCCTTTGGATGGCATACCGGGAGGGTACACGTTTTTAGATTGGCATGCTGTCGCTCTTGATCGGGCGGGGTTTAATGATATTTATTTTGTGGGGAACGAACGCACGTATCAGACCCCTCTTCGTGTTCAAAAAGAGGGGCGCCTTACTCATGCTAAAATCCATTGGGTCTTAAACCCCACTCAAGATTTGTCGACGTCGGGCAGCGGCCACTCGGCGCAATTTGCATTTGTGGCTCACCCCGAGCTTTTGTCGGGCGAATCGCGCACGGTACTTATGGATGCCGATATTATTTACGATCTCCGCGTTTTCTCAGTCCTGATGCAAAGCGAGCGACGAGACACGGTGAAGACTCTGGTATGTCCTGATTATCGGGATTCCCAAGAGGAGGTCATGGTTTTTGCAGGGCAGGGAGACGCTCCAGTTTTTCATGGAAAAGGCCTGTTGAACCAACCCTTTATGGCGCCCTATAGTATCGCGGGCGAAGCCACCGGGATTTTATTATTCGAACCCAAAGTTCAGGCTTTTGTTAAGCAGGTCTACGAATGGACCCTTAGGTTTTCAACAGCAAAACTTCGCTCGGAACACGAGGATATGAGTGCCCGTCTTTTTGCGGTAGGTCTCGGGCAGATTGTTAATCTCCCGGAAGAGATTTTGTTTATGGAGTGTGATACGCCCGAGGAATACCAAGAACTCAAATCTCATATCTATCCCAAGCTCCGATCAAAAATTTTTGGCGCCGATCATGCTTTAGCTCAAGGTGAAGAATGAAAGACTGGACGTCTTTTGCCCGTGAGTTTACTGAGATTATTGAAATTCATGCAAAAAAAATCATCCTACTTTATGTTGTTATTTTTTGCATAGCTGGTTTTTTCGCGTTTCAACTTTTTGCAAATCTAAAGCCAGACATCGAAGAACTTCTGCCGACAACGTCGCGTTCCGTCGTGGATTTAAATCAGGTGACGTCAAGATTACGCTCTGTAGACAGCTTATCGATTCTGATTTTTTCACAAGACGGTAAAGCCGCCGGAAAGTTTCAGCACGATTTGGCGCGGGAGTTAAAATCACTTCCCCAAGATGTTTCGAGTGGGGTTGAGTTCAGTATTACCGAAGAGTTAAATTTTTTTAAAAGCCGTAAAGCGTTATTTATCGACCTTCAGGACTTAAAAGATATCGATCTGTTTATTAAAGCGCGGATCGATTACGAGAAATCGCTTTATAATCCGCTTAATCTTGTGTCCCGCGTTGAAATTCCCGAGCCTAAATACGATTTTGGGCAACTAGAGAGAAAAGTCATGGGACAAGCAGCGGGGTATGCTGATCTCCCTGGTGGGGTTTACTCAAATTCGGATGGAACCATTCGGCTTATTCTGGTCTACTCTCCAAGTCAGTCCATTGTTGTGGCACAACGTCTTCGGAAGTCCGTGGATCAGGTCATTAATCAACTCAAGCCCCAGTCTTATTCATCTGATCTTGAGATCAAGTTTTCGGGGAACGTTCAGGATATTATCGAGGAACAAACGGCGTTGCTTGAGGATTTGGTCATATCAACACTTTTGGTGATGGTGCTCGTGGCCTTGGCCCTTGCGCTCTATTTTAGAACCGTCATCGGTACCGTGATTATCGTCACTGCACTTTTGGTCGGTACGGTAATTACGTTTGGAATTAGCTTTTTTGCTGTAGGTTACCTGAACGCTAACTCTGCTTTTTTAGGCTCTATCGTGATGGGTAATGGGATTAATTTTGGAATCATGGTGTTGGCTCGCTATTTAGAGGAGCGTCAGGTTAAAGCAGTGCACCATCGGGATGCTTTTTTTGCGTCTTTATCGGGTACGATTCCTGCAACCTTAACCGCAGCACTGGCGGCAGGACTTGCGTATGGATCGTTGGGCGTCACGCAGTTTAGAGGGTTTAGTCAATTTGGAGTGATTGGCTTTATCGGAATGGTTACCTGTTGGATGACCTCTTATACCCTTTTACCTGCACTCATTTCGGTATGGAATCAGAGACGACCCCAAGGGTTTCCCGTAATTGAAAAAAAATCCCAATCCGGCGTGTTCGGAAAAATCACGTTGATATTAAGTAAGCCGTTGGCTTTTTTGGGAATAGTCGCCACCCTAGCAAGTGTTTTTTTCATCTCAAAAATAGATCGATCCCTTATCGAATCCGATCTCTCTAAACTCAGGGACAAAAAATCGATGACTGAGGGCTCCGGCTACTTGACCAAGTACGCTGATGAGATCTTGAAGCGGGAAACCTCTCCCATGGTCATTTTAGCCAAAACTCAGAGTCAAGCTGATCAAATTGCCAGTCATTTAGAGGAAATCAAAAGGCAAGAGGGATCACGTTCTTTGATTGCACAGGTTGTTACCCTTAAAAACTTTGTGCCCGATCAGCAAAAAGAAAAAATCGAAGTCTTGCGTTCTATGCGCAGAACCTTAAGGCCTAGTATTGTTTGGCGATTGTCCGAAACCGACAAAAATAGAGTGAAGGATTTTTTGTCAGACTCTTCGTCACAGCCGTTTTCCATAAACCAGCTTCCTCCAAAGCTTTTAGATCGGTTTCGCGAGAAATCGGGAGATATCGGTCCGCTTGTTTTGGTCGAGCCGCCTTTGAGCCGTGAGACTAAGGACGGACAAAAGTTGATTCAGTTGGTGACCCAGCTGAGAGAAGCCGCTGATCGTGTGGGTGAGCGAATCCCTGTGGCCGGGCGTCTCCCCGTGTCGGCAGATATGTTTCAAGCAATCCTGGATCAAGGGCCGCTAGCGACGTTGATTAGCTTTATTGCTGTTTTTTTACTGACGTTGGTTTTATTCCGGAATAGACACATGATCTTTCTGGTTGTCGGCTCTCT
>JAIXVT010000232.1 GCA_027482725.1 Pseudomonadota bacterium
AGCCCTCTTTGCTTTGAATCACATCAAAGAACTCACCTCCGGGCCGCTCGCCGACCTGATAAAAGCTCATGATTTCGATATGCTTGAGTCGCCCAAATCTATCCCGACTTTTCATTAACGCTCTCCTCCCAGACTCGCCTTGCGTTCAGCGCTACGATCACGTGCGGGCTTTGAACCTAAGCGTACGGTATATTGAACCAAAAACCGGGAATCAAACGATCTCCCGACATCAAGCGGATTTTTTTCCTGAGCATAAGTGAGCGAAAAAGAATTCTCACGTGTCGTAATTCCGATTCCCGCAGAAGGGTTCAAAAAACCCGTCAATCCGGTTCGGATCTGAAAGACTCTCCCGAAATCAAAATCCAGACCGAAAGCAAGTCGCTCATAAACAGGCACCCCAGTTGTTGAGGTCATGTCGTAAAGCTGGACGTACCAATGATTGACCGACCTGCCAATAAAAGCGGTTTCAAAGGTAAACGCGGAATCAAAAACAAAACCAGACCGAATCCCGGTATTTCTGGCAACAAGGTAAAGTGAGGGTCGATAATGAAACGGGAAATTGAAATTAAAACTTGCGGTGTGTCCCAAACCAGAACGCGATGGAATACTTGAGGTGTAATTCAAACCCGTGCTGTTTTGATCTATTTTCTTTTCTCCAAAAGTCAGATTCTGCCACTGGAGCGAATACCCTAAACGAATGATCCCTCCCGCTAGATCGAGACCATAACCCAAAACGGGAGCTATGGCCTTATCGACATGAACATGAATGTTTCCATCCCGACCCAAAGCCGCTTGCCTCCGGTCAGAAACTAAAATTCCGGCGCCAAATCCCATAAAGCTTGCTCCAGAAAAAATGCTGTAGCCCTGACCAAACACTTGTTCGGGATGTGAAGCGAGTTCAGGCTTTAATCCAGAAAGAGAGGTCGAGCTTAAACTAGAGAAACCCAGCCCCCCAATACTGGCGGAAGTCATCTCTAAATTGAGATTCAGCAATTCGAATCGAAGCCTTTTTGATTTTGATAAGGCGCCCGGGTGATTAAAGAGCTGACCACCGATTTCCGAGTCTATCGGGAGAGTAACTCCTGCTAAAGCTTGTGACCGAGCATCCATGTAACGTTGATAAGGAATAACCGCAGGACGTCCGCAGACCTGAGCCCCTGTAAAGAAAACAACACAAATGCTTCCAATCCATGGAAATCGCACAAGTTCTTATCGACTCTGAGCGATTTTGACTTAAACTTTTATGTAGGATGAACCGACAAAAAATTCTAATTGTCGAAGACAGCGACGACACCCTGACGTTTTTAAAGATCATCTTACAAAAAAATTATGATCTTTGCTTCGCGCGAGACGGAAAGTCGGCGCTTGATGCCGTCAAAACAGAGGCGCCCGATCTTGTCCTTCTGGATGTACTCTTACCCTTGATCAACGGGTATGAGGTTTGCAAAACCCTAAAAAATGATCCGGAGCTTAAAAAAATTCCCGTTATTTTTTTAAGCTCTAAAAACCTACAAGAAGAAGTTCATTATGGCCTCGAAATCGGAGCAGATGACTATTTGGTAAAGCCTTTCGATCATAACGAACTCAAGACACGAATCCAAAATCGACTGAACATTACTTCGGGAATCAAATCAGCGATGCATGGGGAGTCGATGCTCAAGCTTGGCACCATAGAACTGGAACTCATTGAACGCTCCGTAAAGGTAAACGGAGAAGAGGTTTCGCTGACTCAAACTGAATTTGATATCTTACGACTCCTTGGACAGAAACGAGGATCGGTGGTGAGTCGGGAAGAAATCATGCAAACTTTGTGGAAACAATCCGCAAAAACAACATCTGACCGCACGATCGACGTCCACATTCGGTCACTTCGAAAAAAGCTTCCCCAATTGAACGAACAAATCAAAACTCTGTACGGACAAGGTTACCAACTGACCCTACATTCGGGTTAGTTTTTTGGGTCAAGTCGTACCTTCACTTGGTTTTCACCCTCATTTGTATTGATAATAGAAAAATTTTTCGTCCCTTCAAATCCCGGAACGTTCATTTCGATGACATAATCACCTTGCTCTAAATAAACATCTTTTGGAGTTGCTCCATGATCCACAAGACCACGATCTCCCAGCCGCAAGATCCTAAAACTTGCTCCCTCCAAACTTATTCCTGATTTCATTTCCCCGGTAATTAATACTTTTTTTGCCTGAATCGGCAAGAGACGTGCTGGAATTTTAACTTCACCAGAAACAAGATCTCGCTCGGTTTCCGTTAGCGTAATTTTTTTGGGGTGATAGCCGGATGCAGAAATTTCTACATGAATCGCACCTTTTTTGGGCACCCTTAAGGCCGGAGGGTCTTTAAGATCTCGACGTTCGGCTGGAACACCATTAATTTTCACAGTAACGGCGTCCACAGGCAATTCGGGCTCTAAGCGTATCACCGCAAGCTGAAGATCTGCTGAGTTGATCTGATCAGAAAACGGGGTAGCAGGCTCACGTGCTACGCCTTCCTCTTGAATTTTATCCGACTGCCAACGCCATGCAAAAAAACCAAGAACCACAGACAGACTTGCAGCAATGGCGATCTTACCTAAATCCAAAGTCCAACTCGGTAAAAACCCCCTTTTTTTTGCTGAGTTTCTTATTTTTGGAGGTGGCGGAACGACAAGTCCTGTTGGTAGATTCAGATCCCTTGCCGTAATTCTTACTTTGGAACCTGATGAGGGAGAAGGAGCGTGAGAGGGATTCCCTCCGGTCGTTGTTCGACTTTCAGAGACCAAAGTTGAAACAGGAAATGGTGGAAGGTTTTTTTCTTTTGTTTTTTCCTCTTCAAGAGAAATAAGATGTTTAATTTCTTTTTCTGCAATTTGATTTAAATCGTGAATTTTTTTCCTGTCTTCGATGATATGTTCTTGAAAAAGTTTTTTTATCTCTGTAGAAAGATCGCTTGGGGAAAATCCATTGTAATTTTTTTGGATCAATTTACGTGCATTTTTTGCAACATCTTCAGCGCTGGAAAACCTACGGTGCGGGTCCCTTCGTAAACACTGCATGATAAATTCATCGATCGACTCCGGTGTTTCTGTTCGAAAAAGCGAAGGTGGCGTCACCATCGACTCACAAGCATCAATCATTTTCAACACTTGGAATTCGTGATCTCCTTCTGCAGAAAACAGACGACGCCCCGCAATAAGCTCCCAAAGCACAATCCCAAGAGAAAAAATATCAGAGCGATGATCCACTCCCTCCCCCGTTACTTGCTCAGGAGAGAGGTAGCTCAGTTTCCCTTTGATCACTCCAACTTTAGTCGTGCTTTCAGCATGATTCAGGTTTTTTACAATACCAAAATCAATAATTTTGATCCGGCCATCAAATGCAATAAGAATATTTTGTGGACTCACATCTCGATGCACTAAATTCATTTTTTGTCCGCTTAGAGGATCTTTAAAATGGTGTGCATAGTGAAGGGCCAAAGCGACTTGTTCTGCAATGTAAAGGATATGGGCAAGATGCAAAGGGTGGTTTCGCTCCAAACATCGGTTCATGATCTGTTTTAGGTCACGACCATCAATCCACTCCATAGCGATATACGAAAGCTCGTCCGTTTCACCCGCATCATAGACTTGAGGAATGTTGGGGTGATTCAGCTTTAATCCCAGATCACTTTCTGCGCGGAACATGTGACGCATTTCTGGTTTAGCCCGAAGGGACTCCTGCATGCGCTTGACGATCATCAGCTTTCCAGAAAGATCTGCACGGAACGGGCGGGCACGAAAAATTTCGGCCATTCCTCCTTCACCGACTCGATCAATTAAATAATAGTTTCCAAAGCGCTTTAGGGTTTTCATGTCGCTCTCAATTTATCGACAAAAACCCAGATTACCTTAATGGGGTGGGTCAATCGTGACCCACCGACTCTTTTTTTTACAGTGTCAGGGTCGCCGCCCAAACGATCATTTCTTTGGCCAAATCATGGTCGGTACCGTCTGGATCGGTAATGCCGTCCTCTTTGGTCCAAAACTCGGGAGCCTCGGGATGAAATCCGGTGATAAAGACACGCCCTTTTCCGTAGGTTGTGCGCGCCGCAGCGATGGGGGATTGATCTTTTCCAAGGTATCGAGAAATGATTTCAACGCTTACCCGGTTTCCAAGGCCGTCCCTGAGATCCGTTCTAGGCTTTCCTTGGCGATCAGTGAGCCCGTCCAAATAAGCCCCTCCCTCAAAATAGACCGTTCGCTTCTGCCTACCCCAATTGATCGACTCCAGGGAAAACTCAACGTCATTCCGTTCGGATGAAAAGTACGCAAGCCGGGTAATCCCAGGGAACACATTTAACCCAAGCAGACGGGATCCGCCCACGCGGTACGTAGCCGCAAATGCCCCGGCACAGAACCCCACGTAACCCATACCGTCCTGAATCCGATTCCGAAGGTAATGGACCAAGGCCATAGGCATATTTTGAATCATAACTCCTGCATACCCCCCGGGCTGGATCCAAACCCGAGCACCGGACAATTGGGCATCACGGGCTTTGGTGTCACGCCATCCCCGAAACGAATTCTCTTTGACATAAACCACCGAAAATCCCGATTTTTCGGCCACATCCCCTGCGTAATTAGAACAGTTGTCCTCACAATCTCCTGTTCCCGCATACACCACGGCTACAGGCCGACCGCCAGTCCAATCTTGCGCGGATACCTCAGAGGCGCTGTGAAGAAAAGCAACAACACCCAACGCCACTGAGTTTAATATTTTTAAACAGTAATCATTGATCATCGCCTACACTCTGGGCGACTGTGAAAATTTTGTCAACTTGTATTGTTTAAGAAATTCTTAGCCAAGTCAAAGACGTCATCAAAAGCGGCTTCGGTCAAAACACCTGTAAAGGTATTCTGCTGAGACGGGTGATATGACCCCACGATCACCATGCGTCTATCGGACGATTCGCAAGTCACAAAAGTACCGTGCCTAAACACGGGCCTTGGACGGGGCACCTGAAACAGTTGGGTCGCAGCATCAAACGCCACTTTCCCCAGAGCTAAAATCACTTGAACATTTTTCAAGAGCTCCCGCTCCTGAACCAGAAAATCACGGCACGACCTGAACTCGTCAGGGAGAGGCTTATTCGCTGGCGGGGCGCAACGGACCACCATGGACACCCAAGCACCTTTCAGGGCCAAACCATCTGCTTTATGCGAACTCAGGGCCTGATTGGAAAATCCCGCACGAAAAAGTGCTCGGTATAGCCAAACCCCGGATTGATCGCCGGTAAACGGGCGGCCAGTTCGGTTTGCACCATGAGCGCTTGGGGCCAAGCCCAGCACCCAAAGTCGAGCATCGGGATCTCCAAACGAAGGAACGGGCCTACCCCAATACTCGTCTTGTCGAAATGCACGTTTTTTTTCTTTTGCAACGTCCCGAGTGTAAGTCCTGAGCCGATCGCAGCGTTGGCACTCCGTGAACACATGACAAAAAACACTAAGATCTTTCATGATGAGCCAGATCCCAAGTGGCCTTCATTTGCTGGACCATCTGAGGATCAATTTCTATGAATGCCCCTGGAGCCAAATCCCCGAGAACAAATGGGCCAAGAACCGTTCGAACCAAACGCGTTACTAAAAAATTTTGCGCCAAACACATTCTTCTTACAAATCGCTTGCGCCCTTCGGAAACAGTAACTCTCAAGTGATTTAAGTTCATGACCTCGACGTGATGAAAGATGCCGGTGCCATCTTCCATTTCGACACCCTTAGTCCATGCTTTAAGCGCAAGTTCGGGATTCCATTGCCCTCCCCCATAAACCTCGTAAACTTTTTTTACGCCGTATCTGGGGTGAGTCGCCCTTAAAGCGAAATCCCCGTCCGATGTCATCAATAATAACCCCTCTGATTCGTAGTCCAGTCGGCCCACAGGAAAAACATCTGGGTAATCAGGGAAAAAATCCATTACGGTTTTTCTCCCGTGGGTGTCTTTTTTGGTGCAAATCACTTGCGGGGGTTTGTGAAAAAGAAACGTGTGTTTCCCGACAAGCAAAGAAACACCCTTCCCATCAAAAGTGACTTGATCACGACCGGGATCCACGATGAGACCTTGAGTTTGAATCGTTTGTCCGTTTACTGAAACTCTTCCTTGTTCAATGTAAACTTCGCACTGACGACGTGATCCTACTCCGCACTGAGCAAGAAATTTTTGTAACCGCATAAAAAAAGCACCCAGAGCACAGAAAGCCCTGGGTGCTTAAATATCAAAAGTTACTTCTTACCCGATTTTTTCTTACGGAAAGCGACTTTTTTTTCAGTGGATCGCTTTGATTTTGCTTCGAAATACTTTCCTGCAAATTCCTTATCGGTGGCGATCTTAGCTTTACGCTTTACACGCCCCATTTTTCGCAAAGTTTTTTTTGAATAGTTAGGTGTTGCTGTTGTAGTTGTCATCATTATTTTACTTTCCTAAGGTTTTTTGACCGGGCTTCCAGTTTACTGGGCAAAGATCTCCGGTTTGTAATGCTTGGAGTGTTCGCAAAGTTTCCTCAACAGAGCGACCCACGCCCAAAGCGTTTACACTTTGGTGCTGAAGAACGCCCTGAGGATCAATCAAGAATGTTCCTCGCAGAGCGATTCCTGTTTCTTCAATCAACACCCCATAGTTTCGGGAAACCGAGTGGTTGGTGTCTGCGATTACCGGAAATTTCACTTCCGGAAGGTCTTGTGCGAACCAGGCCTTGTGAGAAAACACGGAATCGGTAGATGCCCCGATAATTGCGCAACCTGACTCTTGGAACTTCTTTTCCAATTCAGCAAATCCACGAATTTCGGTTGGGCATACAAATGTAAAATCAAGCGGATAAAAAAACAGGCACACCCATTTGCCCCGATAATCTTTCAAAGCAACATCTTTAAATTCGCCGTTTACATAAGCTTGTGCTTTAAACTCGGGCGCGGGTTGGCCTACTTTTGCATTCCACATCATTTTTCTCCTTCGTGTTTGAGATTGATCCTTTACCATAAAAGGAACCCATGAAGCTTTCAATGAAAATGAAGCAAACAACCGGTTTTATTGTGCCTTTCATCATTTTTGGAGCGGCTTACATCTACCGCACGATGAACCCCCGCCTCTCTTGTATCAACCAAGAAAGTTTATGCAATCCGAACGACCTCCCTCAAATCGATTCCATTTTTTTGAAGCTGGGAGAAATGAGAGCCGACCAAGTGAGCAATTGGCTTCAAACGCTGAGCATCGGATTTTGCATCGCTCTTGGCTTTAAAAGTAAGAGAAAATTCCTGTTTTTTACCCAATTGTGGTTGTCATGGTCTTGGACCTGGGCCATCAACGAGATCATCCGAGCAATCGTTCAGCGCCCTCGGCCAATCGCACTGCTTAATCCGCTGACCGAAGGACAACATTCGCATCACTACACTTCGTTTACTTCGGGGCACACCAGTTTCATTACCGCAATTTTTGTGGCGACGTTGCTTGCGGGTCAGCGCCAAGCGCTTTGGATTTCATTTCCGGTACGCATCGTTTTGGTGAGCGGTCCAGTGGTAATGGCCACCCTCCGCGTCTGGGGAGGCCGGCACTACGTGACGGACACTCTTGCCGGTATTGCTCTTGGGGCGTTCACGGCTTTTTGGATAGACCAGCGCCTTGGACCGAAGAATCCTGAATAAGTTCGTGGAGAAGGTCGTGCCTCAGCTCTTGCCCCGGCTCTACCCCTGAATTAGGAATAACTTTTGCCGGAATTCCTAACGCAGTCGAATAGGGCGGAACGGATTTAATCACGACACTATTTGCTCCGATCCGAGAATGATCCCCGATCGTAATATTACCAAGAACTTTCGCCCCTGCGCCCACCACAACATGATTTCCTAAAGTGGGATGGCGCTTGACCGGATTTAAATCCACCCCACCCAACGTGACTCCATGATAGATGATGCAGTGATCACCAATTTCTGCGGTCTCCCCAATGACAACACCCATCCCGTGATCAATGATCAAACATCGACCGATTTTTGCAGAAGGATGGATTTCAATACCGGTGAGAAACCTTGAGATTTCTGCAACAAGTCTGGGGATAAAAGGAATTCCCAAATACAACAGAAACTGGGCTACCCGGTGAAAGGCCAAAGCCTTCACACCGGGATACAAAAAAAGAATTTCAAAAAAACTTCGCGTTGCAGGATCGTACTTGCGATAAGCACGGACCAGATCCAACAAAACGCCTAAGCTCCCATGATGTTATAACCGGAATCCACAAAGTGAACCCCACCCGTCATGTGGCGGGCATGATCCTGGCAAAGGAATGCAACCAAAGCTCCGACATCTTCCGGAGACACGTTTTCACGCATAGGCGCCTTTTCCTCAATTTTTGAGAGTATATCCCGGAAGTTTGATATCCCACCCGCTGCGGCAAGCGTCTTGATGGGGCCTGCAGAAATGGCATGAACCCGTATTTTTTTAGGTCCCAAATCATCCGCTAAATAACGAACCGTGGACTCAAGTGCGGCTTTTGCCACACCCATCACATTATAGCCTGTGATCACGCGATCACTGCCGTAATAGGTCAGCGTTGCTATTGTTCCCCCCTCAGACATTAGCTTTTCGGCTTGGCGGGCCACAGCGATGAGCGAATAGGCCGAAATATCCATCGCTATTTTAAATCCCTCTCGAGACGTATTCACAAAACGCCCGTGAAGATCTTCTTTCTGAGCGAATGCTACAGAGTGAATCAGGATGTCCAATTTACCCCATTTTTGTTGAATCTTATTGAACAACGCCTCGATCTGAGCGTCTGAGCTCACATCGCACGGCTCGATGAGAGCTGCGTTTAAGCTTTCCGCCAAAGGACGCACCCGACGCTCTAGCGAATCGCCTAAATAATTGAAGGCAAGTTCGCAACCTTCTTGTTGAAGCGCTTGGGCAATTCCCCAAGCGATAGAACGATCGTTAGCTAAACCTAAAATGAGAGCTTTTTTTCCTGAAAGTTTCCCTTGGTGTTGAGACATTTGATGCAACCTCCTGATTGACGAAAAAAGTTAACTGCTTACTGGCACGCCTGTAGCGAACCGGTAAATATCGTACTCCGGAACGACGAATGAACAAAGCTCATTGGGCACACGGAGACGCCATCGAGAAAAACATAAAAATCGACAAAGTCGTAACCCGAAAAACCGACGAGGTTTCCTATGGTCTGACCCCGCGCAACAGAGTCGCCAATCCTCAACGTCGGCAAACCGATTCCTTCGATCCGAGTCGCAAGTCGTCCGGTATGTTGAATTTTTACAAAATATCCCCGTGAACCAAGCCCTGATTCAACGACTATTCCCGCGGCAGGTGAGACGAATGTTGTAAATGAATTTGTAGGAATCGACCAATAGGGATGAGAGGCCGAATAGCCAACAGATCCGGCAAACCCTCCGGTAACATTGAGCGAAAAGTTATAAAGCATATCGGTGAGACTGGTTTCCCCAAGAGAAAGAGGGTCGACCTGATTTTGAGATCCACATCCGAGAGTCCCTGCATTCAACAAAATCGCCAAAGCACAAGAAAGGATGCGGGTTCGGACTCGATAGAGATTCACCATAAAAAACTCCCTAAAAATAAACCTTCGCGCCTAAGGTGGGCATGAGATAGATCAGCGAACTTGCTCGACCGGTACTGCCATTGTTCATTCCAAACAAAAACAAAACAGGGGTATGCGCCGTGATAGAAACCATTTCACTTACGCCAAACTCAAAACCTGGTCGGATTTGAGTTGCAAAATATCCCGTCAGATTCGGGGCAACAAGCCCGGGGGTATCGAGGTATGCCAATGCCCCCCCGACACCAACGCCAATTGAAGCGATCATCGAACGGTCTGAAGATCCTGACAACCTTGAACTCAGGGCCAAGTTCGCAAAGATCGGAAAAATTCGAACGGTAATGTTTGAACCGCCGGGCAATCCAAACCCTTGATATCCGGCCGAAAAATAATTATCCACAAAAGGACTAATGAAATGGGGAAGGTAAAAATGAGCCATGCCGCCCAGCTGCGACGTGTAGTTTTGAGCTTTTACTCCGAGTACCACAGGAAAAGCGCCTTCAATTTCTACCGCCATTTTTTCTGATGACTCTTCTTGAGCGCCCACGCCGGTATCGGGCGTATCCCCTAACGGAACTTTTTTACCCGAAAGCGTTTTTTTCGGAGTCACCAAGGGTTGGAGATCGGGATCTTGAGCTAACGCTGACGAGGCAAAGGTGCCGAACGATAAAAGCGCAAAAAGTATTGAAATCATGAAAAAAAATTATACCCAATTAAAATGATTTGGTAAAGTAAAAAAGTGCTTTTGTTTGAAGACCTGCACTTTGTTGCCGTTTATAAACCTGCAGGCATTGCAGGACACCACCTCGAATCCTCAAGCGCACCGAGCTGCGAATCCGAAATCAATTTAAATCGTTTAAAAAAATGCATTCCTGCTCACCGCCTAGACACGGGCACCAGCGGAATTCTTCTGTTTTGTAAGTCTTCAGAAACCCATCGCGACATGAGAAAAATTTTTAATTTACGCCTCATCCA
>JAIXVT010000263.1 GCA_027482725.1 Pseudomonadota bacterium
CTTCCAAGTTATAACGGTCGCCCTCAGCGATGGTGACTAAAAAGCCATTTTTCATTGGTTTTTTGAGCATCACTTCTGCACCGAGGTTACGTGGCGCCAACGCATAGGTCAAAGTATCCGTAAGTCCGGAAGGATGAACAGCCAAGCAACCCGAGAGCACATACTGGTGTCGACCGGAAACTCCGGACATCCAAAGGTACGATTCCATCGAGTCCACATCACCGCTCAACCAATAAATACGCTCTTGGGGAAATTTAAAATCCTCACTCCGGACCGAGCGCACATCATGAACTTTACCCGTAACCTGAACCCGGAGAGAACTCCACGCCTCGTCGGGCAACGAGGAAATCTCGGAATCTCCGAGCCGAAAACCGAGGTCACCGTGAATGCGTTTCACAAGCGATTCAAAAATTTTTCTAGCATGATCCGATTGACCGGAATCACGTAGACCTAAAACCCCGGAAAACTGAAAAATGGGATCTTGTGCGCCAATCGCCATCATTTTCCGAAATAAAAAATCAAGCTGGTGTAAGGCTTGTGTCGTGGATTCCGGAAAACTCTCTCCTACCCAAAGATCACCAATAAGCGCAACACCCGTCCATTGGGACGGCAAGGCGCGTACAATAAGGGGTACACCGACACGGTCTTGAATCTCGTCGGGTTTCAAAACAAGTCCCTCTGAAGACAGTGCACGTTCGATCGGCACGCCGAAAGCCTGCTCCCAAGAAGGCGTTCGCCGAGACTTGGCCAGTTCAGTCTCCGTGAACTGATCAGGTAAAGGATTCGACTCCGATGCGCTCAGGGGTAAACGGTAAAGCACCTGCCCTAACTTTAAAAACTCTAGCGTCGGCACATCCGTGCTGACCCCGATTTCCGACGCCTTAAACAAACGCCTCTGGGCCTCATTTTTTACAAACTCAACACTTTCTGCATCAACAAAAACAAGAACGCTTTGCCCCAAGCATTCCTGAAACCCACGCAAAAGATCTTCGCAAAAATGATCGACCTTAAACTCTGCACCGAATGCGGCCTGCCCTCCCCAACGCAAATGGAGATCCGTCCACATTGCCCCAGAAACATCAAATTTAGCGCGCAACACATGGGAGCGGTCTAAGTAATCCATAAAATCTCGGATCTTTGAGGACCACACGGAATTAAAGGCCCCAGCTCCGGGTTGACCTATCCATAAACACACCGAACCTTGTTGAGTCTGTTGGTGCAGGCGAACTTTGCTCGGAACAATGTTCAACTCCGAATACCAAAGGAGAGGAGGACGAGAGTCCCGATTCACCGAGATCCAATTTCCGTAAGTATGGGGCGCGTCCGAACTCGAGGCTTTTTCACGCCAAATAGGATCAATTCGCCACTTCCAGAGTTCATCCAACGGTTGATCGTTAGAAAACAGTCCGGACACTTGATCAAGAAGGTTTTGCCCCACCATCTGATCTTCGCGGGAGTACACGGAACGTCGAAGACCAAATTTTTTCCCGCACTGGTCCGTAAGCGTGACATCCACTTTAAGTCGGGGAATGACCTTTAGCGCTTTCCCCTCGATGTCATAACCCTCATTGGTTTTCCACGACTGATACCGCTGACGTTCATTCTCTCCGCGATGCAAGGCGATCTCTACGCTTGTCTTAATGACATCATCTTGCCTACGTTCCTGAGCAAGCTTGGCCAATCGAAAAGAGGTCGAGGCCGTGGGACTCGAGAGCAAATATTTTTCAACGCGATCCGGAAAAAATCGCGAACTCTTCACCAACTCCATTTCAGGAATGACCGTCCAAGACTCATGTTGTTCTTCAACCCAGTATTTTTCCGCAATAATGCCGATGTCCTCTTGGGTGATCTGTGGCCCCTCAAAAACATAGAGCTTCCCTGAATTCACGCGGTCATGATCCGAACGACGTCCTAACGCGGTTTGAAGAGTACTGAGGACCTCTGACGAAACGGCGTCGAAAAAACCTTTACGAGTTCTCATTTCTAAACCAGAGAACACACCAGGCCGATGCGGAGCGGATTGCAAAATAAGCTCAAGATTCCCGGCCATGCCTGGAGCTGAAGGGAGTAAATCTCCGGTAAAAACCCAGCGGGTCACTGGGTCACGAAACACGGTCTGTACAGCAGCAACCACCTCTTCTCGGGTCGCATCAAGCGCAAGCCATAACACCTCTAAAGACCTGAGCCACCGAATCTTGGACGCCAACTGGGGATGAAAAAAGCGGAGGAGAGCCAATGCCCTTTCGGCATCGGAATCCTGGTACTCCACCTTCATTGCTGTTTCAAGCCTTAAATAGATCATGCATTCCCCGCTGGTGATGGAATTACCGAAGAATTATCCGCTGACAAATCTTTATCGAACACCATTAAACAAAGGTACTCCACTTCTTCAATCCAAGTTTTTTGTTGAATCTCAGAAACTGTGCCGATAGCGGGCCTTGACCATTTCCTCAAATCCCAATCATTTTTTTTGATCAACTCTGCGCGCTCATGTCGCCATTGGTCGAGTGCTTCCCGAGACAACCCGTCTCCGTTCTCGATATCTAAAAGCGGGCGTACACCCTGAAAAATCTTCATCTCTTCCAAAGAAAATCCGTCTGCACATTTGATCTGATCCTGGGCATCGATCGCAAACCCCATGGTGATCTGACGAAGATCGAGAGATTTTTTCTGAAACCAATGTTTGCAAAACAAAGACATCCAAAGCCCGTGTACGACACCATCTGAAAACACCTGAGAATCTACGCCCGACAACGTAACCGCTTCAATGAGACTCAATGGACGCTGAAGGGGGTCAGATTTTAGGGAATAAACCAAACGAGGGAGGACCTGATCCGATGCATAAGAAAACGTAAAATCTACAGCAAACCGCCGAGCCCCCTGAATACGCTGAACATCGGGCACACTTGCACCATAAACGGAACAAGGCGTAACTTTTCCGTCCGGAAAATATTCTACAATAGGGGGAGCCCCCCATTCTTCGGTCTCCTGAGATAAAAAAGCGGTGGGAAGTCCGTGTCGCTCAAAAGTCTCAGCCCAGGTGTTCATTTGCAGGGTGAGCGACTGCCCCTTCACGAGATTGGGAAGCTTAGAACACTCTTTTCTAAAACTCATGGCTAGGGGGGAGCGAAAAAACTCCGACCAAGACTCTTTTCGTTCGGCGGAACGCGCAAGATGCGCAAATAACGCTTGGCTCACTTTCGCCTTCCCGGGGATTGGAACAGACACCCGCCCGTATCCGGAAATCAAAGGCGTATCATGAAACTTTTGAATCACTGCGGTCAACCGATCAAATGGAGTTTCCCAAATGAGGGGACCATAAAAATCACGAATCGAACTCCGTACGAAGACTTCGAGCATGGAAAAAAGTTACGTTTAGTGGTCCAACTGCGCAAGCGGATTGACGTACAAGCGATAGCCATCACTGCCATGTTTTTTGATCGCCAATGCCCCTTCGGCCTTATCCTCGACCAGTTGGGAATAGTACTCGGGATCTAGTCCCGCAATTTCACTTACGGTCTTTCCCTCGTATTTTCCAAAGTCAATGGAAACGACAGACTCATCAAGGACACCGGTAACTGGAGATTGTTCAAATTTCATAAACGCCGTTCACCAGTATCTCATACCTGTAAACCGGAGAAAGCAGTCATGCTTTTGACCGCGAATC
>JAIXVT010000053.1 GCA_027482725.1 Pseudomonadota bacterium
CGCAATAATCAAAGATTCGATGATTCTAGCGAATTCCGTTTCATCCCGAACGACCCCACCGCAGGACGACGCATCGTCCCTCTTGGAAAACAGTTTTCGAGTTTAGGATTCGAATCGTATTTAGCGACCAGTAACACTGGAATAAATATAATTTTTTCCAACTCTTCGGGAATCATTACCGGAGATAGTGTCTCTGTATCGAGCGGAACGACACCACGCTATCTTGCAAAACCTCAGAGTCCATCATTAACAAATTGCGATTATTTGGACATCAAGGACACCGACATCAATGGAGCGCTCACGTCGTCAGATAACCCGGCGATCAGCTTATCCGGTTACCGTGGAATTGCCGTAGGGGACTTTAATGGGGACGACAAAACAGACGTTGCATTTGCATTGCCGAATTCGACCGCAAATGTGAAAAACCTTTCGGATACAACCTGCGATACCAATCCGGCACTATCAGGAAACCGCCGCCAAGGAAGAGTTGTCGTACTTTATGGCGGCGCCGAAAACGGGTTTAAAGCCGCACCTCTCAGTGACGGCGGGTACGCGTTGACCAGTGGCAAAGTGCTCGGCACACAAATTAGTGGGACCCCAAGTACGACCACTTTAAATCACACCAAATCACCTGTTCGGGAAACTGATGCCGTACTTCAAGTTATTGCGCTCGACACAAATTTTTTGTCTACCGGCACTAACGATCAGTTTGCCCAAAGCTTGGGTACCGTACGCGTGCAATGCCCAGGTTCTAATGCTCCAAAATTTGATGCTCTCGTGATCAAATCGACACTAAACAATCAAAGCGCCTTACAAGTGATCGGACGGAACTGCCTTACGGCAAATGTTCCCCTCTCCACAATCAAACCTGCCTTTATCGATAACTCTGTAAACACGGGCGATATCTTAACCTCAGTCGCCACTTTGCCTACTTCTTGGATTGCAGCGGTTAACCCCAATCTCCGCACCTTACAACTACTGGATGTAGATTGGAACAACAGCCTAAATCCGGCACCCCAAGTGACACAAACCTTTGACTTTTCAGGCTTCTACGGCACTAACGTCGGTTTTGGTACCGCAGCAATGTCCCCTGGAGACTTAAATAATGATGGAGTAGCCGACCTCGTCATGAGCGTTGGCGCACTGGGAAGATCGGCCCAAAGTAACGTGGGCGGAGCCATGGTGCTCTTTGGACAAGGCATGGGATCGTCCTTCACGTTTGCGCGGGCGACATCAATGCCGAGCACCAACCCCAACTGTAACGCAACTGCGGCAAAAGTATTTTCGTGCAGTCCTGCACTTCTTCAAGCCCCGGTCGCAGATACCCGACAGGGCGCTAATGAGTTTTTCATGATGAACCCATTTTCGTTTGGGCAGCCCTCGGGATCAAACACGCATCTTTACTTTGGTGTTCCTTACCGGAATACCTCAGACAAATCCGTTTTAAATGCAGGAGCATTTTATGTACTCCCTTAACTTAAAAAATAAACTTCTAACGGTTTTCGGGATATCAACGCTTTCTCTGATTTCTGCATGTCAAGATACCGGGGTCACCGGTGGGAGCATTGATACTCAGTTCGGAGGGATACGATCTATCGTTCCGATGAGTCCAAGCAAAGCCAGCATCAACTGGGATCGCGCCTCGAAATGTGAAAGCTACGATTTAAATCTGGTCAGCAACGGAAATATTAGCAAAGTGTTTTCGACAGGGCTATCCCCAGCAATCTACAGTCAATTAACACCGGGAACATCTCATACTTTTAATTTAACGTGTGTTCAAAGTGGGGGCTCTGCAAAGTCCTCTGAAAACGTTGCATTTTTAGCATGGCCTACTTGGGTGGGCGACGAAACGAACTTAAGTATTACCACCATTGCACCCGCAGGTAAGGCCTCACTGCCGTACTTACAGCTCAATTGGAAATATATTAACGAACCCTTGATCTATCACGTCATGGCCAAAGAAGTGGACTCCACCAACTGGACGGTTCGTACAACGCCATCTCTCGATCGTTCTCAAGAAATTTGTGCTGTCACAGGGAATCAGGCCAAAATATCCACTAACGGGGATGCCAATTGTAACCCAGGGAGCAAGCTGACCCAAGGCGCATTGTACCGGTTCAAAGTCATTGTCGAATACCCGGACGGAAGTATGTCTACGGACGCTTCCAACTACGGGGTAGTTGGAGTTTACCCTTCGGATTTGAAAACCCCGGATTGCCAATTACAACTGACGAACATTTCGGAATCAAAAAATTTAGCTCAAGTGGAATTGCTGTGTAATGGAGCTCCAGCGGTAACCGGCTGTACCTATACGGTACAAGGTTTTCAGAACCGACGAGACACTACGGGGTCGGGAAGTCGCACCGCGATATCGCAACCTTTAACATTATCGGGATCAGGATTTCAAACCCTGACGATGAATCCCCAATTTTTGCCGGGCCAACCCGATCAACGCACCGTGGACTCATTAGAAATTGAGTTTTCTTGCGGATCACAGAAAAAGATTTTTGCCCTGTCTGATCAGAATAAAGTTCGCGTAAAGTATCCTACGGAAATCCAAAAAGCGATCCCTTCATCTGCAGATGCTAACCCCAGCTACTTGGGGCGATCGGTTACCGTTGGCGATTTCAACTGCGATGGCGAACCCGATTTGGTCACGGGGGTTCCTGATGCCACATTCAATTCGACGCCGTACTTTAACACCAATCCCAGTTCGGGCTATATCGTCATCCACTACAGTTATGCTCGCGCTTCAGGTGGGCAAGCATTGATCAACTCAAGCCCAACCCAACAGATCATTTCGTTTCAGGACTTACCCGCTTATTCGCGCTTTGGTGCCGCACTGA
Source organism: Pseudomonadota bacterium (assembly GCA_027482725.1). Classification (GTDB taxonomy): domain Bacteria; phylum Bdellovibrionota; class UBA1018; order UBA1018; family CAIMNF01; genus JAIXVT01. The sequence continues at coordinate 2,847 of JAIXVT010000053.1, forward strand.
CCACCGTGAATTTAAATCGAGATTATTCACGTACACAAAATAATATTTTTCATAGCTGCGATGATTTGGTCATTGGGGCTCCGGGTACTGCGGAAGCTTACATTTTTTACGGAAACACCGCGGGACTGAGTCGCCCCTTGTCGCGGCCGAGAGACTTTAATTCCCCCACCTGTTCAGGATCCTCGCAAAATGCGAATTGTGGAGTGGCGAGATTAGCGCCACGCCCGAAAGAAGACTATGGGACTCAGTATTACAATCCGCAATGGTCCGATTTTGGGGCCGTGTTAGCAAATGCCGGGGATTTTAATGGAGACGGCTACGGTGATTTGGCGGTAGGATGTCCGACTTGTGATTATCAAACCCCGACGGATCGAGTAGACGATGCCGGAGCGGTGTTTGTGTACTATGGCGGGACTTTTGGATTGAATTCGGTGGTAAGTATCAATTCAAGGTCTGGAACCTATTCCCCCATCTATTCACCGGATCGCTCTCGATACGGGCGGTTCGGGTCAGCAATTGCAGGACAGGCGCTGTTCACCCATCGAGCGCCCAACCGGGTTCAGGTGGGATCGAATACCCTTTGGGTTCCATCCACAGATTTGGTCATTGGCGCTCCAACCGAAAGTACGGACTCCAATAAATCAAATCAGGCGGGAAAAGTTTACGTCCTTAAGGGACGGGATAATACCGGTAGTATTGAAACCTTCCCTGGATCGGTAGCGCTTTCAAACTATACCGATGATCGTCAAAGTAATTTATTTTCAACAACAACCTCAACAACCTATGATGTATCTGCGGGTTTTACGTGCAACACAGCAACAGACTGCAACCAAAGTCGATTTTATACTTTTAGCACCGGTATAAATTTTATCTCAGGTCCAAGTGGACAATTTAATTTTGGTTACCGATTAGCAACGCTTGGGACGATAGACGATAACCTCGTCGCTATTGCTGAGGTTCGTAACGACAGTTCCACGCCTCGTGTATATACCGCTGGAGATTACGGAAACTCCCAGTTTGTCATCGGTGGAGTGAGAGGGATTTCCCCTCAGCTCGGGTCGGTTTTTCCTTGGGCTTTCAATGGGACTCTTCCTTTCCGAAACGCGATCCAAGAATTCGGTACGGCGACACCGGGCTATACCAGCCTGAAGCGTCGGCATGTTTTTTTCAGAGATTTAAATCAAGATGGATACTCCGATTTAGTGATTTCGGCCCAGTCTGGGACCAATCATGTGGTGAACACTTATTTTGGTCGAGGGGATTCAAACGCGAGCAATCCTCCCCTCACTATTACAGGAACAGGGACAGCGTGCACATCAGCAAGCACAAGAAGTACGACTTCAGGATCAGGGCCATTTGGAACGTTGGATCGATTTTCTCCGGCCGCAAGCACCTGTGCGCCTCAAACTCTTAACGTAGGGACGAGTAGCATCACGGGTCTTGCCGCTGAAGACTTAGAAAACACCGGGTCTGTGAATTTAATCGTCGGGACGGCAGCAGCGAATTCCAACCAGGGCGAGGTCAAAATCTACGGCGGAATACGGACTTTTGCAGGAACAACCCAATACGGATATACATCGGGAGCAACCTTGAATACCACCACTACGGGAGAACTGGGTTCAAGCGTAACGGCCAAACGATGGGTGTTTATGGGACAAGACACTTTTGCTGAAACTTTGGCATCAATTGTTGTTGCGGGTGCGCCACGGCACTCCCAAGGGCAAGGCGGAATTTTTTCAGCACTGGTGACCATGCCTTGGTTATCTGATGCATCAATGGGCATTCCGACTCAGGCCCAACCTGCGTTGGGATTGAACCCTGCACAAAGGGGAGCCGCAATAGAACTTTATGCTGCACGTACCCGAGCCGTGGGTGACGTCAATGGGGATGGTTACGATGATATTGTCACCCCGATCAAACGTTTAGATGCGAATGGATCTGTGTACTACGATGCGGTCATTTATTTTGGTTCAGAACTCGGCCCCATCACTTATGAGCGCTGTTTAGAGCTAGGGCAAAACGATGGAGACTGTCGCGGAGGGGTAAACTTTAATCGCACCAATCTTGTTTACGGAAATCGAACTGTAGACATTATTCTACCGAAACTCTTTTCAAAACCGATGTGGCTCAGATCGGGAGACAGTCTACTGCGTCTTGTTCGCGTCGGTGACGTAAATAATGATGGCTACGAAGACCTTTTGCTCAACGATACTCAAGGGGACGGGACGCTCGGGTTTTATTTGGTTTTAGGAGCGGCACTCGGTCCGAATTTTGGGGAAATTTCAAGCATCACACCCCCAAGTTTAGCTTCAGAGAACGGATTGCCCCAAAGACTAACTCGTACCGCTGGAGCAAGTGGATTGAGTGGAAGCAATTTAGATCAAATTGATTTGTCAAACCCGGCGTATACCGTTGGGGATTACAACGGTGACGGTTTTGCGGATTTAGCGCTTGGGTTACCTGGCAGCAGTAGCCCGGGGAAAACCGGAGGATGGCCGTGCTCGGTAGATAAATCGACCATTACTAACCCCAACGACTGGCGCTACCCGTATTGTGTTCAAGGTGTTGGAGCACAAAATCATGGCCAAGTGATTGTATTGTTTGGGTCCGCGTCGGGATACAACATTACGGGAAATAATAATCAAACGGGATTAGTGATGCCGAGCAATACAAAGTCAAACGGCACCACACCTGCGGATGCCGATTATGGAGAACTTATCGATAACTACTACCGTGTTATCGCCCACCAACAAAACACTGTAGGAACAACAACATCAAGCACAAGTCCTATTGTGATCAAAAACCCTCTGTTTAAGCTTGCTGCTGCACCTCTTGAGGCTAACGCGGATAGTACCCATTGGTTTTTAACCAACCAATATTTTGGGGGCGTTTTAGCCAGCGCAAAATTGTCTTCAAATGGTCCAGATTCGTTGGTGATCGGGGGAGCGAACGTGGTGAACACTACAACATCCAGTTCGATTTTTGATCGCGGACACGTGCTGATATTCAATGGGAACACGACAACGGGGCTTACCCACAGCGACGCACAACTTGACTTTATTCCAAACTCACTCCATCAAAATTTTTCGACTGGAACTGTTCACGTTCGGCCCATCAGTGCGGATACCGGCGGTGCTTATAAC
>JAIXVT010000318.1 GCA_027482725.1 Pseudomonadota bacterium
CCTTCAATCGCATAAGTTGCAAAACGTTGGCCGTTATTGATGTTATAGACCTCAACGCGCTCGTGGATGGCTATCCCCGCTTCGTCCAAAAGGTTGCGATCAATGGTAATTGAACCTTCATAGTTGAGGTCCGCTTGTTTAACGGTCGCACGGTGGAGCTTTGCTTTCAAAAACATCAATTGCATAGAAGTTCCTAGCATTAACGACTTTAGGGGATCGGGTCAAGGTGATAGGCTGAAATAAACGTTATTTAAGAATGGAAGCCCCATGAGTGTTCATCCCCAAACCGAAGTGCGTTTAAACATTAATGACATCGTGTCGAAAAAGGGAAAGGAACAGGTCCCCTGCCTTACCGCTTACGATTATACGATGGCAACGTGGTGTGACCGCGGCGGTGCGGATTTAATTTTGGTGGGGGATTCGGCGGCTAATGTGGTCTTTGGTGAAACCACAACACTGCCGATCACGCTTGATACGATGATTCTCATTTCAAAAGCGGTGATGCGCGGTACAAAACGCGCGGTGGTGGTTTTAGACCTTCCTTTTATGTCTTATCAAGTTTCTCCAGAAGACGCTGTTCGCAACGCCGGACGAGCGGTAAAAGAATCCGGTGTGCTGGCCGTGAAGTTGGAAGGCGGTGCCGAATTTGCGGATACTGTAAAAGCGATCACACGTGCCAGTATTCCTGTTATGGCTCACATCGGTCTCATGCCTCAAAGCGCGCTAAAATTTGGGAAGTTTCGTACCTTTGGAAAAACCCCCGAAGAGCAAACTTATTTGCGCGAATCAGCACTTCGGCTACAGGATGCCGGTGCATTTGCGGTCGTGTTGGAGTGTGTCTACGCCCCGTTTGCTGCCGAGTTAACTCAAGAGTTATTTATCCCTACGATAGGAATAGGCTCCGGTGTGGATGTGGACGGGCAGATTTTGGTGACCCATGATTTGCTAGGGATGACGGTAGGGAAAGCCCCGAAATTTGCGCAGCCTGTGGCTCAATTGGGGGAATCCGCGACCGAAGGCGTGCGCGCCTACGTTGCAAGAACCCTGAGTCGCACCGGAATTTAGGAGGGAATAGCACCGTGATCCTTCTCTTAGATATCGGGAACTCGTCGACGTCCTGGGCTTTGACCGAAAAAAAAACAAGCCAACCCCTTCGGTTCTATGCACGTGGATTTATAGATACCCATCCGCTTATGTCTTTAGGGCAGCGTATACGCCAAGAGGTGAATCGGGATCAACAGCGCCTGAAACTTGCTGAGTTGAAATCCGTATTGATCGGGAGCGTGGTACGCGGGGCAACACCGGTGATTGAAAAAAATTTTCTCGATGTTGACGTCAAGCGTTTGGGTCCAATTGATTTTACACAGATTAAAAATTCTACGCGTGAACCCGAAAAAGTAGGGGTTGATCGATTACTGAATATTATTGCGGCCGTTTCTCAGTTTTCCCCGCCGTTAGTAGTCGTAGATACGGGGACTGCAATTACCCTTGATGTTGTTGTGGGTACGGCAGATCGTCCCGTTTATTTAGGTGGAGTTATCATGCCGGGACTAAAATTATCGAGGGACGTTCTGAACGAAAAAACATCATTGCTCCCCAGTATCGAACTTGAGATGCCAGAACGTGCTATCGGGGATACGACCGAATCGGCAATGGCGGCAGGAATCGTTTTGGGTGCAGCGTGTTCGATACAGGGTTTATTTAGCTCAATTACCCAAGAGCTTAGCCAGCGTCATGGCGTAGATCAACAGACGGTCCACCTGATTGGTACAGGTGGACAGATGCCCATGCTTGCAGAAAAAATACCTTCACTTCAGACGGTTAACTTAGATCTTACTCTTCAGGGGTTGTGGGAAATGTCAGGAGAAAAATAATGTTCACTCCTCAGGAAATGTTCAGCGCATTCTGGGTGGATTGTCATCGCCCTTTTTTTCAAGGGAAAAAAATTGTTGTCGGCATCACGGGTTCGATTGCCGCCTTTAAAGCGATCGATGTGATTCGCGGGTTAAAAAAATGCGGTGCAGAGGTACAGGCGGTGGTTACTCCGGCTGGATTGAAGTTTGTGACAGAGGTGACTCTTGCCGGACTCACCGGATGTCCCGTTGTGACATCTTTGTGGAAATCGAGTGCAGGTTCTGCGACTCAGATGAACCACATTGACCTTGCACGTTGGGCAGATCTCTTTGTGATTATTCCTGCTACAGCCAATTCGATCGCACAATTGGCTCAGGGGCGTGCGCCGAATGTTTTGATGACCGAAGTTTTGGCCACCCGCTGTCCGGTTGTCGTGTGTCCCGCGATGAATCCTGCTATGTGGCTTCATCCCGCAACGCAAGCTAATGTGACCTTACTGAGATCCCGTGGGGTAACGGTGCTTGATGCGGGTACGGGAACGACAGCTTGTGGCGACGAAGGACAAGGACGATTGCTGGAGCCTTGGGTGATTATATCGGAGCTGACACAGTTTTTTGTTATGCGTTCTGAGCGTCCGAAGAAAGTATTAGTGAGTCTTGGGCCTACACGCTCCCGCCTAGATCCGGTAAGGATTTTAACGAATAGATCATCGGGGAAAATGGGGATAGCGATGGTCTATGCTCTGTACAAAAAAGGCTACGACGTTACAGCGGTTGTGGGAGCGGTGAACGGTGTTCAGTTTCCTTCGGAGATTCGGCAGATTTCTGCGCCCGATACCTCTTTGATGGCACAAGTGATTTCCGAGGAGATTAAACAAGTAGATGTTTTTGTGAGCACCGCAGCCGTTTTGGATCTTGAGTTTAGTGAGACCTTTGATAGGAAGCTAAAAAAATCCCATCGAATCGACGTGAAGTTCAAGCCTACGGTAGATATTTTAAAGTCTTTAGGTGAGCAAAAACTGAAATCAAATAAAAAATTTCCGCTTTTGGTGGGTTTCGCCGCAGAGACAGAAGATTTCACAAATAATGCTCGAAAAAAACTCATAGAAAAAAATCTCGATGCGGTTTTTGTGAACTCCGTGGCTGGTTCGGACTCGGGATTCGAGGTGGATACAAACGCGGGCGCTTGGATCACTCCGACGACTCAGGAGGATATGCCCCGCGCTGAAAAATCCATTATTGCCGAGCAACTGGTGCAAAGAATAGGGGCTTTAGGCGCATGAAAAATGTGAAGGTTTTAAGAACGGTTTCCGAGGTAAGGGCTTGGCGTAGAGGTGTTACTGGGGATCTGGGTTTTGTTCCCACTATGGGAGCCCTGCATGAGGGACATGCCGAGCTTTTACGTGTATCTGCATCAAAACATCCCCTTACTGTTCTTTCCGTATTTGTGAATCCGTTGCAATTCGGGCCCA
>JAIXVT010000235.1 GCA_027482725.1 Pseudomonadota bacterium
AGAGAAATTGAAAAAGAAATCGAAGAAAAACGTAAGTCTGAAATCGATCAGCTCAAGAAAGAACCCGAAAAAATCGAGAGTTTATTGAACGTAGATTCTCTTGAGCTCGAAGTAGGCTACGGATTAGTCAATCTGGTCGATTCCTCACAGAGCGGTGATCTTCTTGAACGAATAACGGGAATACGAAAACAATTCGCCATGGACATGGGACTAATCGTTCCACCTCTCCGAATCCGCGATAACCTAGAGCTTAAGCCTGGGGACTATCAAGTTCTCTTGAAAGGGGTATGTGTTGCTTCGGGGTCATTAATGGTAGGGCATCTGTTGGCGATGGATCCGGGAGGAACAAGTGATCGGATCAAGGGCATCCCAACCAAAGAACCCGCATTTGGTTTGGATGCGCTTTGGATTAGCTCGGCCGATAAAGATAAAGCAAGTTTAGCTGGATATACCGTTGTAGATTTAAGCACGGTAATTGCAACACATTTGACCGAGGTCATTCGGTCTCATCTCGGAGACCTTTTAGGACGTCAAGAACTTCAGACTCTTTTAGATGGTTTAAAACAAACTGCGCCAAAAGTTGTTGAGGATTTAATCCCCGGAATTTTGTCTTATGGTGTGGTGTTAAAAGTATTGAAGAGTCTATTAAAAGAATCTGTGCCTATTCGAGATCTTAAATCAATTCTTGAGGCCCTTGCCGAGGTCGGGCCTCATACCAAAGATCCTTTACATCTTACAGAGCATGTACGTTCCTGCCTGGCGAGAACCATTACCAAAAAACTTATAGGATTTGATGGTCAAATTACGTTAATCACACTTGATAAATATATCGAGGAACAAATTGCCAGTGGAATAATGCAAACAGATCAAGGCCCGCAATTGAGCTTGGATCCTGATTTTGTACGTTCATTTGTTCAGGAACTTAACGATCAGGCTCAGGCTGTTTTATCCGAGGCACAAAGTGCAGTAGTGTTGTGTTCTCCGTTGATTAGGTCTCATGTAAAGCAGCTCATTGATCGCTTTATTCCAAATATCACAGTCATTTCTCATAATGAATTGACGCCACAGGTTTCAATCAAGTCTTTCGGAACGGTGAGGTTAGCAAATGCAGGTTAAAAAATTTGAAGCTCCAACCCTAAACGATGCATTGGAAGCCGTAAAACGTGAACTCGGTCCAGAGGCAATCATTCTTCAGACTAAGCAGAATCGACGAGGCTTTGGGCTAATGTCAAAGGGATCGGTAGAAGTGACCGCGGCTGTGAGCGAACGTTCTTTGGAGAAGAAAGCCAAAGTAGAAAAGAAACTTCCAGATCCCTATTTGAAGAAAATTGGAGATCTTTCAGCGGAGAAACAAGCTGATATTTACGAAAATTACCTAGCAAAAAAAGTGGAAAAAGATCAGGTCAGTATTAGAAATTCTACAGGATCTAAAAACAAAAGCGTACCGGCTCAAGAAATTACAAAGAAAGTCACTGCGGTCAGGTACGCGGACATTGACGAGCACGAGGTTAAAGAAAAATTCGAGAGTCATTCTTCAAATTCCTCTACTATTGGGAATCTCCCAGATCAAGTCTCTAAAGCCGTAGATCGATTTGCCCATCAGAAACAGACTACCGATATCGCTCTTATCGAAGAAGTTACCATGTTGAGAAAAATGGTTGATGATTTAAGGCGTGATCGGAACAAACCCGAGTTCTTAGATTCGGATTCTCCTTATGCGGCGACTGATGCGTTGGCGCATATCTATGAGGTCCTACTTGAAGGGTACGTGGACCGTCGATTAGCCGTAAAAATGATGAGGGAGGCAGTCAGAAGTCTTTCCACTGATCAACGAGCTGATCATGATCGTGTACTGGATGCCGTTGCCCAACAACTGCTTCAAGAGATGAGGACGGTTCCCTTTTTTCCTCTATCGATATCTGCATCCGGGGCTGGAAACGCAATGGTGCATGCATTTATTGGTGCGAGCGGATCAGGAAAAACTGCCACTTTGGCCAAACTAGCAACTCATGCCGTTCGTGAACGTCGCGAACGTGTTGCTATCATTCGGCTTCAAACTTCGTCGATCGAAGAGTCTACTGATCCCCTGATTGTATTCGCAAAAGCGCTCCATTTGCCGTATCGGTGTGTTAAGTCTGGAGACGAACTCCAGTTAGCGCTACAGGACTTTTCACTGGTCGATTACGTCTTTGTTGATACGCCGGGATTTTCTGCCAGGGACGCAGAGGGGGTAAATCGTATCGGAATTCTACTTAAATCTGTACCCCGCTTGAAAAAACATTTTGTGGCTCCAAGTACCACACGTATGTTGGAGCTTCATGCTCAGGCTAAAGCTGCTCACAGTATAGGAATGGACTCTATTATTTTTACTAAACTCGACGAGAGCATAAGCTTTGGGGTAATGGCCTCGTTGGCCCATCGTCTCCAAGTACCGATGAGTGTTTTCTCTACGGGTAAGCGTGTAACCCAGGACTGGGAAGAAGCAACGGCAGAACGTCTAACTGCTTCGATCCTAAATATCGTTTAAGGAAGGATTTTGGAAATGAGCAAAAATAAAGCGGCATTACAAAAGTACCAAAAGACTTCAAAAAAGTCAGTA
>JAIXVT010000015.1 GCA_027482725.1 Pseudomonadota bacterium
CGAGTGGGATGGCGATAACATTTTAGCCGATGGTGGGATTATCGACTACGGTTCGATCCGTCAGTTTGGTCTGTTTCATAAAGAGTACCGTTATGATGATGTGGATAGGTTTTCAACAACGATCCCAGAACAAAAAAAGAAGGCCCGATATTTAGTGCAAACTTTTGCGCAATTGGTAGATTTCGTTATTACGGGGAAAAAGAGATCTATTCAAGACTTTACAGATCACCCTATCTTAAAAAAATTCGATAGCGAATTTGATCGCGAACTAAAATTACGCCTCCTGCAAAAAATTGGATTAAGAAAACCTGAGGCAAAAAAATACCTTGAGAATCACCCAAAAATTTGCTCAGAACTTCAAAGACTTCACCGACATTTTGAAGAAACCTCAGCGCGTCGCGGGGTGTACAAAATTCATGATGGAATTACTCGAGACGCGGTTTTTAGCATGAGCGACCTGCACCGGTCCTTGCCTCAACTGTTGTCCATTCCAGGTGAAATTGACCCAAAAACAGTGGTCCAAGTCATGATGTCTAGCTACGCATCAAACCTGGATGCCAGACTTTACCCCGCTCGTATAAAGAAAATAAAGCTTTTGCTAAACACCATTAAAAGAATTTATACCGATCAGTTTGGCAGAAATGCGCTAGCAGACGTAAAAACACAATCACAACTGAGTGCGCAGATTGAGCGCGCCCACCCGAGAGACCGCATTACGGGCGACGCCGTGCTACAGATGACCACGTCTCTAATGCGAAAACACCGCAGCCTGACGGCTAGACACAAAGCTGTTTTTGTCCGGATGCTGGTGCAACACCAAAACCTTGAACCCATATCCCCTCCACGCTCCATGCGACTGCGAAGGCTTGTTGAAAACTCGATCAAGGCCCTTCGCAATCTTCGCGAAGGATTTTAACTTTAACCGTTGATTTGAATTTTTTCTGAATCTCATTCAAACTATTCAGGCTTACTTATGGAATCTGGTGAAATTCCAGAGCAGTGCCGCTACGGTAAAGGCACCTTGGTTTAAATCCATGGTGCTCCACAGCCCGATCTTTAAGTTAGCCTAGAGGCCTTAATTTTCCCGAGCAGGACCCGTATCCGATATGGCATGTTCAAAATAGCTTGAGGTACGGGATGGAGTTGATCATGATTTTCCGTTTATTTTCTTTAGTTATTCCCTTCGGTTTTTGCATTAACCTTGGGGCCCATGCAAATGTCTACACGAATGTAATCACCGAATTTGAGTTACCTTATACCCCGATTCTTTTAAAGCTTGAAGCCGTCGACACGTTTCCGCGCTTATTGGTGATTGGTGAATCCCAAGCTCATATTTTAAGTTTTTCAGTAAACACACAGGGAATCCGGAACATTTCTGCCGTTCCTGTTGCCGTGGAGAATTGTGCACTCCCCAAGCGAATGTCCGACACCGTGGCCTGGGCAAACGACCGTGTCTGGATTGGAGAGTCAATCAAAAAAGAGGACTCCCGTGGTAAGACCGAATACAGCATTGCGACACGAAGTTGCGTACTTGAACCCACGGCCACTGGCTTTAAGTTATCGAGCCCGATAGGTTTAGGCGAGCACCCCGGACTTTTTGAATGGGCACCTTGGGTGGTCAACGGACAAACCCTCGGGACATTTTCGATTCACGCAAGATATTTCGGCGGAAGTTGCGTTGAAGGGAAAATTTTATTTCATGACAGCACAGGTTCGGTGCGAGAATTTATGACCGGAATCCCTGGCTGCTCCGGTCCCCTCACCGTTTCAAAGTCAGGCCTTTGGTTTACTTGGGCGAGTACAACTGGCGTACAAACTCTGGTCCGAGTCCCGTTAGGTGACCTCATGTATTGGAGAAAAAACTCTTTACCTCTCGATTACGCAGACCATTATTTCACGACTCATTGGAAAGGCTCCGCTTTTAAGCTTCAAGTGAGTCCGCCTTATGTTTATGTCTCTACCGATAACTCCATTGAACAGCCGCCTCCTTACTTTCAGTACTTCATTTACCCAGTAAAGGTGCCGAAGAACCCAAACCCAAGTATTCCCGCAGGAAAAAGAGCGAACACTTTACTAAAATGTCCCAGCAATGATTTCATAGAAGATCATTGCAGCACCTTGGGTTTATGGGGGACATCTTTGGATCAAATTATTCACTTTTGCTACTCCAATACTAAAAAAAATATCGTGACATTTTCACCACTAGTTAGGGACCAAAAATTAAAGAGATTACGATGAGGCTTGCTTGGATTTTTTCTTTATTAGTTTTGGGAGGGGGATGGGTGTATTGGGAGAATTTCAGATCTCCGAATGATCGTGATCAAAACAACGCTCAACGGACTCCACCATCGGTCCCGAGTGCGGATCCGAAAACCAAGCTGAATCTTCAACATACCCCGCCCATCAATGAACTCCCTGTCCAATATGAGAAAAAATCTCCAAACTCGCGCACCTCTTCAGAGGTACGAAGAAACCATACACCGACCGATCGTGCAGCGCCCCTCTCTGAGACCGTATCTTTTTTGAAACCACCCACTTATGGGGGCTATACTGCGGATGCCGTTGCCCATATTCCCGTGAATCAGAAAAACCTTTTAAACCACTTGGCAAAAAACAATATTGACCATGTGTACTTTTTATCAGGCACAGGGATGCAGGTACTTCAGAGAGATCCAAAAGCCCCGAGAATCCCCAACAAAACTGGACAAGACCTTTTTTTAAGTGACATCGATGGCTTAGAAGCCGTTCAAAAAAAACGCGAGAAAGACATGGATGAAAGAGTCCCTGCGTTTTCCCAACTTCTCCCATCCCCGGGATTCCAAGCATTAACCTCGACGAAAAAACAAAAAAAACGACCGGGCTTTAAGGTGATTTTTGTGAAATACGGTTTCCAAGATGACCGTATCACGCCGATCACGCCACGTCCCGAAGGCGTAGGCGCCATCGGTGACCAACCTGACTTTTGTTTTCAAAACTGCGACCACCTCGAAGCTCAAAGCAAAGTCTTCACCCTCGGACACGGAGGGGAAATTATCTTGGAAGCTGACGACTATATTGTAGATGGCCCCGGCGCTGATTTTATCGTTTACGAAAATGCGGTCAGTGCACAAAACGATAAAGCTCTCAATAAAGCAAACTTCATGGAGTTTGGTTATGTTTCCGTTGCCGAGGTCAACATCCCATCCGCATACCGAAAATTCCCCTGCTCGCTGGATAAAGACCTTACAGGCTGCTTAGGGGTTGCTAGCCATCTCGGTCAAGGCGATCCGTTTGATTTAGGTGCAGTAGGAATAAAAGTGGCAAA
>JAIXVT010000310.1 GCA_027482725.1 Pseudomonadota bacterium
TTGACCTCGCCCTATTTTGAGATCAGGGTCACAAGGTAGACTAACACCATGAAAACGACAGAACAAAGCTCCACGCCGGAACTTACTCTTTTTTATGACGGTGCTTGTCACTTGTGCTCCCGAGAAATTGCTCACTACGCGCAGATTGACCGAGATCACAAACTTGCCTTTGTAGATATCTCAAATCCTCATTTCAAGGCCGAGGCGTTTGGGCTTGACCCTGTGCGCGTCCAACAAGAAATTCATATTAAAACTAAAGACGGGCGGGTACTGACGGCTGTCCGTGGCTTTGCAGAGGTTTGGCGAAACATTCCTCAATACCGCTGGGTTGCTAAAGTGGTGATGACACCGGGAATTCATGCGCTTGCTACGGTCGGGTACCACATTTTTGCTCGCGTTCGACCGTATCTTCCGAAACGCAAAACGGATGATTGCGAATCCGGTACGTGTTATCGAAAAAGAAGCTAAGGCCAGTCGATCGTGATGTTACGGCAAAAGTGGAGTCACACGGCGTTTTTGTCTTGGGCCGTCACCACGCGTACGATAAATCTGGCCTTTGCGCCGTTTAAAAAGATTAAAGGCTAATCGCCCAACGCGTAAGGGCATCAATATCTACGCGAGATTCGTGGTGATCGACCGACTCTCCCCTGCGGTGGCCAAGGCGGACCACAATCACCTGGGTCTCGGGTACGATAAAAACATACTGCCCCAGAGATCCCCGTAAATACGGGACCGAACGGCCATCGACACGATTGATCCACATCTGCCATCCGTAATAATCAACGCGCTTTCCCTTTTCATCCATAAGACCATTAGGGGTCATCATGGAATTCAAAAAATGAGCCGACACCACTTGAGGACCACCCGGCAAAAATAGAGTCCCCAAGCGGGCAAAATCCCGCGCAGTAGCAGAAAGACAGCAAAACGTTTTTTCAATTCCTGCTTCGTGATCCAAAGACCACACCGCAGATTTTCTAGCACCAATTTTAGTCCATAAAAAGGTTTCGACCGCTTTGGAAAAATCTACGCCCAATGCCCGCGCTACAGCTACGCCAAGAACTCCTGTGTCACCGCTTGAATAGTGGTGAATGCCAGAATTTTTTGGCCACAATCGCTGCTTGAGAAGAGTTTTTAAAAGATTTTTTCCGTAATAAGCTTCACAAGTAATCGCAAATGGATTGTTGTAGGATTCATTCCAATTTAGGCCAGATGACATCGCTAAAAAAGCACGAACTGTGATCTTTCCTTCGGGACGATCCGACCACTCAAAAATAAATCTCTCTATTGGGTCATCCAATCGCATTTTACCTTGATCAATCGCAACTCCAACCATCAAAGCAACCACTGTTTTAGCCATGCTAAACGAATTAGAAAGCACCTGAGCGCCTCCACCTAAATCGTATGACTCATGGATAATCTCTCCATTTTTGATCGCTAGAAGCGCGGTGGTCTTTAATGACTTCAACAAAAAGGAAAGCTCCTGAGGGGGGGCAACGGGCGCCCCGGAAACGGGCCATTCTTGCGCCAAAGGATCGGGTGCTATCTCCCTTTTCGCAAAAATTTTATAGTCGTCCAAATCCTGAAACCCGTACCGCACAGCGGTGAGAAGGTAGGGCTTAACAGAAATCAATGCGATCAAATAAACAACTCCGGAAGCGATCAATCCCAATCGAATTTGACGCCAATCCCAGCTTGATTTCTTCTCCGGGATCATTTTCGGACACCACGAAAGTAGACGGCGCTTCGATCTGGACCATGCCCCACCCAGGTGACCGGTACTCCGACATAGGTTTCGATTATTTCTATATATTTCTGAAACACGGAGTCGTCTTGCAAAGATGTTTTCCAGCCCTGATGTGTTTGATAAACAGGCTTTACCTGAGCTAACGCTTGGGGGCCAATGGGGAACGTCTTCAGTAAGTGTCCCGCTGGATCCTGATAAGATGTCGCAAAACACACCTCCGAAAATCCATCCAATATATCGGACTTCATCAACGCAATCTCATCAATTCCGGCTCGATCTACGGCATACTTCAAAGCCACCAAATCCAACCAACCTGTACGCCGAGGGCGCCCTGTCGTCGCACCAAATTCAGCACCTAACTGCCTGATCTTTTCCCCCATTGCAAATGACTCACCAAGTAACTCTGTCGGAAACGGACCCGAACCCACTCGGGTGAGATAAGCCTTCGCAATACCCACAATTTTCGCTTTACGAACCAACGCTGGCACACCTGCGCCAATTGCAGAAGAAAGACCTACCGTGTTTGAAGACGTCACGTACGGATAGGTTCCATGATCAATATCCAACAGAACACCCTGAGCTCCTTCAAATAAAACCGATTGACCCTTTTTATCCGCTTCTAAAAGTGTTTCTGCCCCGTCACAGAGATGGGACTTTACCCAATCCGCGTTTCGATCAAGATACGATCGGCACTGTTCTTTAACCGAAAGAATTTCTTGATCCCCGAAATAATGACCGTATTCGGAGAACAGTCGATCTAATTTTTCATTCTTCTTTTAGGACACCAAAAAATCCTCAGCACGAATTCCCAATCGATTCATTTTTGTTTCGTATGTTGGACCAATACCCCGTCCGGTGGTTCCTATTTCTCCCGAAGTGCCTTTAGCACGTTGTTCACGGCGCTGATCGATCAAACGGTGCAACGGCAAAATCAAGTGTGCCTTGTGACTTAAAGACACTCGACGGTGTTCACGATCAATAACTCCGGCTTTTTCGAGCTGGTCACACTCTGCTCGGAGCACATCCAAATCCACAACAACACCATCGCCAATCAAACACTGGACATGAGGCCTCAGAATTCCACTTGGAATCAAATGGAGGACGGTTTTTTTTCCTCCGACCCATAACGAGTGACCCGCGTTGTTCCCGCCTTGAAACCGCACAACCCAATGCGCTGATTCTGAAAACGTATCAACGATTTTACCTTTACCTTCATCGCCCCACTGGGCACCTAAAACCACACAATGTTGTTGATTCACGATTGAAGACGATAATCGACTTTCGCGAAAGCCTCAACTTTACGTGAAGGAATTTTTCCGATCACGCGGGCCAAGCCCATTTTTGACAAAACCCAAATATAAACCCAGCCAATATCAAACTCATACCATCGATGGGCAAATTTCGGGGACTTGGGGTAATGGTGATGGTTATTGTGATCTAACTCACCCGAAACAATCCAATTCAGAAAAAACAAAAAACCCAGGTTACGGCTGTTGTCGTTGGTTTTATAGTTTTTGTATCCCACCCAATGACAAAGGGCATTGACCCCGCCAATGGCAAAAACCGGAGCCACCATAAAGCTTAAAACACTGACAATCACCCCCTGGACAGGCCCTAATAAAACAAGACATCCTGTAATGAGAATCATCGGCCCCAAAAAAAGATGACGATAAATAAAACGCTCGTATGCGTTTGTCTTCATTTTTTTTCGGTAAACATCAACTTCGGGCCAATCTTTAGCTTTAGTGTAATCAAAAACGCCGAGAAAAAGGGCGTGAAAAATACCATTTTGTACAGGCGAGTGGGGGTCCTTTTCAGTATCCGATGTGGCATGATGCACAATATGGACAGGAACCCAATCTAATTTGGATAATGAACAAAACATCCACAACCACGTCTGCATGGCCATATCGACCACGGGGCGAAACTTTACAGCCTGGTGGGTGTGCGCACGGTGGTAGCACAAACTCATACATACGATGGTGATATGACCCACCAAA
>JAIXVT010000007.1 GCA_027482725.1 Pseudomonadota bacterium
ACGAAATTTTGGCGGCACTGCAAAGCAAGCTGAAAGACAATAAAGGCGTGGAGCTGTCGGAGCAGACGAAGAACAGACTAGAGAAAACGGAAGCGACGTTAGACTTTGGGAGTGGAATAAAGGTTGAGTCAAGTTCCCATAAATACAAAAATTATGGATTTAAAAATTTAGAATCAACTTTAAAAGAATCTGGCTTCGTAGGTGGTGATGACAAGTTCGTCACCGCCATAGAAACTTTAAAAGCTCTCAACGTATATAATCGTCTTAATCTGACTCCCACCCAGGCAGTCCATAAATTCCCCAGCCTGAGACTCTACCGTTACTCAACTAGTGAAAATCGTTTTGATATTGAAGCCTTTGAGGTTAACAAGTCTTCAACAAAATCAGACCCTGGAGAACTTGGCGCAGACCTCAAGGTTCAATCATGCGCTGATGGTGACAACGGTTGCATCAAGCTCACTGGTTACGCCGGTGGCAAATTCGTGGTGACCTACGACGACAGTTCGGGTGTTTACACGGTTAAGCTCTTTAAAAAGGAGGTAAATAAAGCCCCTATCACCTTCACCACAATCCCGACCAAACCAGCAACAACACCCTCCCCTTAATAAACCATGCAAAACCAGGTCTTATTTATCCTCATCCTCGCTCTTACCCTCACCGCCTGTGGTGAGGGTAAGTCTAACGCAAAAGCTCCGACTACGGCTAACGCGGATTTGATCGCAAAGTACGGGCAACCCCCTTTGCTCACCGAAATCCAAAGTGCTGTCTTGGTCGTACTCAAGGCCACAAGCGCGGCGGATTCGTATTTTGATACCTTTAGCCAACTTAAAATGGATCAGTTAGCATCCTTTAGAGCCAGACAAGAAAGCGCCAAAGAACAACTTCGCTTACGCATCACGGAAGACTTCGTCAAATACGAACTCCTATCCGCACTACAAAATCATTTAAAAACCCGCAAAAAAACCGATCTCTCCGAAATCACAAAAAAACGCTTGGCCGACACTAAAAAACCGATTGTTTTTGATGATTCGACAACAATAGACCCCACCGGTGTTGCAGACATTCTGAACATGGACGGATACCTCCCCCTTTTAACGGTACAGAAAAAAAATCTCGGACTACAAACGCTCCTGACCCGACTTGCCGTGGACAAAGCGCTTACGCTCGTGCCCAAAAATGAACCTGAGACCCGCCAAGAAACCCAGCCCGTTCAGGTACAACTTCAGCGCGACTTAGATGATCTCGACTTGTATTTGGTCACCACCCCAAACGAACAATCCCAAACCCGCAATCTGGGTACGCACCGCTTGGACAATCACGCCAGCACCATTACGCCTTGTCCTGCCAACATGAGCAACTGCCCCTTACAGGATTTCCATGCCCTCAAGTTGGTATTGAACACTCAAGACAAAATCTACTCCGTACAATTATTTAAGTCGGAACCCCAAAAATCCTCCGCCAGTGCGTCGCCTTTGGAGATTACCCCCGACTTAGAGCTATTTCCCGCAAAACCCGCAGAAAACCCTCCGTCAGAAGAGGATAAAAAAAGCGATGGTAAACCACGACTCAACGATGAAGACCCGATCCCAACCTCAAGCCAAAGTTAGCGCACCCATTCAATCCCCGACTTTTTGCGCAAAAAATCATCGCAATTTCTCATTAATGCCCCCACATTCAACACTTAGGTCCGCTGAACTCCGCTCAGTCTTGAAGCAGAGATCGTGCAACCGCGCGCCGACCTTCATTTCAACGTGGTGATGCTAGTGCCCTAAGGATTTTAAAATTAAAGTTACAAAAAACGAGTTCTGCGCCTCGCAGTCTTCCCGGCGCAGATGTCTGAGGCTTTTTGAACTTTAATTTTAAAATCCTGAAGATCTCCACATCACCCAACTAAAAGGTCCTTGGAGCGCGGGGCGACTTGAAGCAAGGACCCATAAAATTTTTTTACGATTATCTGCGGTGCAGGCTCAAGTCCAACAAGCCCACCCCCTCCCGAGTTCAACTCTTTAAAGCGCACACCACAAGCGCCTCCAACAAACCATCAGGATCCATGACTCCGGATTTGGCGCTATTTCCCGTGGATGCGGGAGCCGAGAACCCATCGTTCGAGAAAAATCTAATATTGTGAATTTTATTGATTTTTAAACTATAATCTCAATGAATGGTGCATGAATTCATACTTTCTAAACACGCGAAAGAGGTTATCGCCCGCAGAGGTATAGATACAGAATGGATATCATATGCCCTTAGTTTTTATGTGCTTAAAGATACTGACCCTCAAGATCCAACGCTTACTCGTTTTTATGTAGAAATAAAGCAAAGAGAAAATAGAGTTTTACGAGTCTGTGTGAATTGTAATAAGAATCCTTGGATCATTGTTTCGGCACATTTTGATCGCAATAAAAAGGGGAGATTATGAAAATTTCTTATGATAAAGATACTGATTCTATCTATTTTTTGATTTCTGAGTCTTCAACAGTGGTGGATTCAGAAGAAGTTCGTCCTGGAATTATTTTTGACTTAGACGCCCAAAATCAAGTTGTTGGCATTGAAATTATAGGTGCGGGAAAACGAGTCTCTGCCGAAGAGCTAAAAAAAATACTTATTGATGTGGCCTAATAAATTTGTACGTTCAAGATTCCTTATAATTAACACGCCGGAAAATATTATTTTTTCCGCAAAAAGTAATTTTCATATTGACGCGTTTTTAGCGATCGAAAAATAAAATATGCTGCCCCTTTTATAATCCAGCGCTATTCGCACTGGATCGGTCGTGTATGCGGTTTTCATTAAAATTTAATTTGAGTTTCAAAATTACGGTTTTACGCGCTGCGATTGGGCGGTAATTGCG
>JAIXVT010000030.1 GCA_027482725.1 Pseudomonadota bacterium
CCGGAGCGGTGCTCGCATTGTTTCATGATGTTATTTTAGTTGTCGGGGTGTTTATTGTTTCCGGAAAAGAGTTTGATCTTACGGTTCTTGCCGCAATTCTTGCGCTGATCGGATACTCCAATAACGATACGATTATTGTTTTTGACCGTGTTCGAGAAGTGATGAAAGCGAACCCCTCTGTCGCTATCGAGTCGATAGTGAATCAATCGATCAATCAAACCTTGGGTCGAACCCTGATGACCTCGTTATCTACATTTGTGAGCGTTGCAGCGCTTTGGTTGTTTGGAGGTAAGGTGCTTGAGCCTTTTGCCTTTGCGTTGATGGTCGGAATTGTTGTGGGCACCTATTCCTCAATATTTATTGCATCGTCTTTAGTGGTGGCGTTAACTCACTATCAAAATAAAAAAGATGCTTCGGGCCGAGGTAAAAAGCGGCGTGAAGTCAAGCTTGCTCCAGAAGCCAGCATTGGCATGTAGTCCGTTTTGTGGATTTGAGTGACAAACGTTAATCTTCCCGAGCATTTTGAGTTGAAGAACAGCGATCCCGAGCGTAGCGCTGGTGGAAACGCGGAGTTGGTAACGTTTATCCAGCAAAGCCCGATTGACCCTCTTGCCGCTAAAATCGCTTGGAAGCGTGGGATTCGGGACCAAGTTGCCTTGAATTCCTTTTTGAATCCATTGCTCGCGGGAATGACGTCCCCTCAACTCATTGAAGACATGGACCTTGCGGTCGAGAGAATCTACCGTGCGATCGAAGGCAATGAGCCTCTGATGGTTTTTTCGGATTACGATGTCGATGGAACCACGGGGGGCGCTCTACTCCGGCGTTTTTTTCGGGATATCGGGGTGGACACCCAATCACGGCAACCGGATCGATTTCACGAAGGGTACGGTTTAAATCTGAACGCGGTACAAGAGGCGTTAGCGGCTGGGGTCAGGGTTTTGATCACGGTCGACTGTGGGATTACCTCGTTTGCTCCGATCGAAGCCGCACGAGATGCGGGAATCGATGTCATCATTGTCGATCACCACCAAGTGGATCCTGTGCGGGGAATGCCCCCGGCGCTTGCGATATTGAATCCCCAAAAATCAACCGACACGAGCGGACTAAAATACCTTTGTGGGTGTGGATTAGCGTTTTACTTTGCGACGGCCATTCGAAAAAAACTGAGGGATTCTGGATATTTTCAAAGAACTTCGGTGGTGGAGCCTATTCTCCGGGACTACCTCGATGACGTGGTATTGGCAACCGCCGCGGACATGGTGCCACTCGTGGCCGACAACCGAGCACTCGTGTTTCACGGGCTCCAAGTTCTCCGTAAAACCAATCGGCCCGGACTCCGCTCCATGATTGAACTTGCAGGACTTAAGCTGGATTCTATTTCTCCAGGGTCACTTGGGTTTCAGTTGGGGCCCCGAATCAATGCCTCGGGGCGTTTGTCCCATGCGGGTTTGGCCTTGGAGTGCCTAACCACGACCGATGAATCTCGAGGTCGGGAGCTGGCCCGACACATTGAAGACTTGAATCAAGAACGCATGAGAATTCAGAACCAAATCTGGGACGAAATTCGTAGCTCTCTTTTGACCGAGAGTGGGCCCGAGAGTGGGTTAGATCGATTTCCTCACGGGATTGTGGTGGCCGATTCCTCTTGGCACGAAGGGGTTGTTGGGATCGTGGCCTCTCGGATCGTCGACTTTTTTAAAAAACCGGCATGTGTTTTGTTTATCCGGGAAGACGGAACAGCAAAAGGAAGTGTGCGCAGTGCCCGTGGTTTAAACGTATTAGATGCGCTCCGGTCATGCGAGGATTTTTTGCTTACCTATGGAGGCCATCATTACGCCGCGGGGCTTTCATTGAAGCAGGAAAATCTGGACGCGTTTTGTGTACGCTGGAATGAAGCCTTAGGTGTGCAATCCCAGCACTTGCCGCTACAAAAGAAAACGATCATTGATCTTGTCGTTCAATTTTCTGAGCTGTCGCTGCGGGCATTTCGAGATATCGAACGCTTAGCTCCGTTTGGACCCGGCAATCCCGAGCCCCATTTAGCACTTTTGGCAGTACCTTCGTCGCCACAACTCATCAAGTCGCGGCACCTGAAATTCACGCTTTCCGACCCGGCGGACTCTTTTAAGAAAATGGATGCCATTTATTTTAACGGGACTGACGATGACCAGATCTTTACAGGAATAGAGCGCGCTGCAAAAGAGGGGCGCGCATTGTGGTGGGTTGGTGCTGCGGACATCAATCGGTTTTTAGGTCAGCAAAAATCTACATTTCGAATTAAATCCGTATGTATTTAGGTGATTAAATTCTAGCCTATTCCGAGATCTGATTTTAGTCTTATCTCCTATGATACTCCCTCTTCTCTTTGCAGTGCTTTTGTCATTGGCGCCATTCACCCAGACCCAAGCTCAGGCCGTTGCGCCCGTAACAGCAAGCCCTGCGCAAGCCGTTCTCCCGCAAAGTCTTTCTGATTTTGAAAAGCTGGCTAAGGCTAAAATGAACGCGATCGTGGATCGAGAAAAGAAAGCCAAACAAGAGATTAAAAAGAAACAACAAGCAGACAAAAAATCTTGGGATGAGGGTGAAAAATCCAGAAGACAACAGTTCTTTAAAGACAATTTGAGTGGACCGGATCGCCGTGCTTATGTTCAAGAATACAAAGCCCGTCAGGAGCGATTTGAAATCATGCAGGATGCCGAGAAAACGGCAACTCGTGAGTACTATGCCGAAGAAAAGTCTGAATTAAAGAAGAAGATCGAAGAAAAAAGGAAGTTAATTAAAAAAGCAATTCAGACCAAGTCGCCAATTACATCAGACATAGTGCCGTAGCTTAAAAGCCCCGACCTGTTCCCCATAAAATCTTGTGGAGTTGGTATTGAAAGCGAACAGGAGCTCGGCTTGCGACGATCCAATCTGCAAGGTGTGTCGGATTGACTTGGGGTACACTCGGCGAAAAATAAATGGGATTTTTGATTCCGGATGTTGTGAATTCTTGAACTTGTTGGATTGCCCATTCAAAATCCGCATGGTCCGTAATGACAAATTTAATCTCATCCTGCGGTCGCAGGTGGGTTAAGTTTTCCTTGTATTTCCCGCGACACATTCCCGATCCCGGAGTTTTTACATCCATAACCACGCGGCACTCTGGGGGCAACCCCTGGATAGAGATTTCTCCATGGGTTTCAATGCTCACGTGGAACCCCTCGTGGATTAATCGATCAATGAGAGGACGGGCCTGACGCTGGAGTAGGGGCTCGCCCCCCGTGACTAAAACATATTTTGTGGGCTGGGTCTTTGCTTCTAGAACAAGCTCATCAATGCTTCGACGTGACCCGCCTTTAAAGCTGTAGGTCGTATCGCAGTAAGTGCAACGCAAGTTACAACCCGTTAGACGAATGAAAAAATAGGGTATCCCGACGTGGCTGGTTTCGCCTTGAAGGGAATAAAATGTTTCGGTGACCAATACGTCGTGAAATGCCATGACTCTCTGAGTCTAAAGGGGTAACCGTGGTTCTACAACCGAGCTGAGTCTCAATCAAAAAAATAAAACTTCCCCTCGGTTTTTCAACCGAGGGGAAGAGGAATTGAAGAGGAGGTCCCTTTGGCTTGGGTTGGTTAGGGGGACCCCCTTTGAAGATTTGGAAGGCTCTTCCTCCTTTGGCAGACCAGCCAGCATCTCGGTCATAAATGACCGGGGAAGCTCTGTGACTTTGCGTGCCGGACTTTCGTCTCGGGTTGCCTTTTTCAAAGGGGGGTACGGTGACACCCTCTTCATAACTAAGAATATCAACCCCTGGAAATGAACGAAATGTGTCTGCTCGGACTGGGTAAAATAAGGCAATATAGAACCCATCATGTTGAACAGAGCTTGGACTATAGCTTTACTGATTATGCCCCTTTGGGGGGGCGTCTCATGGGTCAGTGAGGCTGAACCCCTAAGCGTTAAACTGAAAGAATTGAATAAAGCATTACCCAAGACTAACGCTCGTCAAGTCGTGATTTATCCACCTGCCGGTAATCTCAAGATCACGGGTTGGGCGCAAGAATCTGTGCAAATCAACAGTACTTTGGTTTACCCGCAGTCGAGCACAGAAAGCCCGGAGGTCGGATTATCGGTGCTTGAGCTTCCCGAAGCGGTGGAGATGCGTTGGGTTTTGCAACAAGGTATTGATCTGCTTTCAAAGATAAAACTGAAGCCCGAGATCGGTTCTGCTCACAACACGATAGAGATAAAAATGCCTTCCCATAAATCGTGCGTTGTTTACGGGGGGAGCCTATCTGGAAATGTTGTGATCGAGCGGCTCCATGCAGGAGTCGAAATCTTGGGAACGAAAAAATCAGTCCGCTTGTACCAGGTAAAATCTTCGCATACTGCCCGTGTGGTGACTCAAGACGGAAGCATTCAGGTGTTTTCATCTGAAACTCCGTTACATGCAGAAACAAAAAACGGAGGGATTGATCTTACTGATGTTAAATGTAAGGAGTGTACGCTCATTGCGCCGCAGGGAAAAATTGTCGCCGTTCATATCGATGGCACAGTCCGGATTTCAACACAGGTTTCTGATGTTGCCATTAGTAAAATGCGGGGTAGCCTTGAGGTGACCGCCGAGTCCGGTAAAGTGGGTGTTGTTGATTTGGATGGAGGATTCCAATTGGAAACCCAGCGAGCTTCGCTTGATCTTGCGTTGGTCAATGTGACTCAAGATAGTTTTATCAAGGCCGATCATACGCAGGTTTCCCTCAAGCTCCCCACCCGTTTTTCAGGTCTGATTGATCTAGTGGGTACGATTAAACCGCCTGTCGTTTTGTTTCCTCACAAACGGATCGAATCTCGCCAAGGAACCGTGTACGGCCCAACCCCACCTGGAGATCGATTTATCGCAATCGGCGCAAAAGAAACTCCGCTGATTCGCATCATTCATCGGGGGGAAGTAACCCGTATTGACCGGAATACCGCAGAGGGCGGGTTATGAGTAAGGGGAAGGTCCTCCTGATCAGGTTATCGAGTTTTGGAGATATTGTTTTGACCACAGCTGCCATAGAGACCTGTGTTCAAGCAGGATATGATGTGGAATTTGTCACCACCACAGATTTTTCGTTTGTGCTTCAGGGAGACCCTAGAATAAAAAAACTTTGGTTGTTTGAAAAAAAACAGGGATTAAAAAAGTGGATTTCTCTTGGGAGGCAAATTTTTTCGTCCGGTGGATATTCCGCTGTTTTTGATCTTCACCGAAATATCCGAACATGGGTATGGAAATCCCTATTCAGAAATCAGTCTTGGAAAAGTATTTCGAAAGAAAGGCTAAGAACGGGTTTGCTCCTTTTGATGAGGAACAAGCTCCCCACGTCTTGGCGCCCCACGCCTTATCATCAAAGGTTTTCTCACGTTTGTGCCAAGGCACTTGGCGCACGGCCAGCCCATCCTCATCTGATCAGTGCGGCTGGACATAAATCGAATTTTTATGCCGTGATGCCGTCGTCCAAGTGGCCAACTAAAGAGTGGGGATATCAGCATTTTTTTGATCTGATTCGTCTGATTCATCACGCTTCTCCTGATCTCGTCCCCTTGATTCTGGGGCGTGGGCCGGACGCTTCGTCGGTAAAGCTTTATGAACTCCTCCGATCTTCGGGTATTCCTTTTCTAAGTTTGATTGATGAGCCTGATTTTTCGATTCAGAAACGTAAAATTCAAAGTTGTCGCTTTTTCGTTGGGGTTGACACTGGGTTTGCGCATGTCGCAGAAGCACTAGGTGTTCCTGCGTTTATCGTGTTTGGTCCGACTCAACCCGAGATCGGATTTGGCCCATGGAAGACAGAATCTAAGGCAATGAGCTTGAATTTAAGTTGTAGTCCTTGCAGCAAGTCGGGAAGTAAATGCTATCGCTGGTTTGACCGCTTTGCTTGCATGAAAGATTTAGACCCAAAAACTCTCGTTTCTGAAATTCTGTCGTCACAAGGAAACCCCCGATGATTTTACACCGGTTGTATCTTGTTTTTTTTGGGGTGCTGGTAAAGTCGAGAAATTTGTTCTCAGGACGGTTCAGAACCCGCTTAGACCTTTGGGGGAACTGGGATTTGGGGGCAAGTCCTGAGCGCACCTGTCCCATCCTCTTTCATGCCGCAAGTGTGGGTGAGCTTGAAAAACTTATCCCTATCATGGATCAGATTTGCGAACAGGCCAAAGAACTCCATTTTGGCATCACGCTCTTTTCTCCTTCTCTGATGTCGGTGTATCAAAAGGGAAACCGGCCTTTTGGTGCGCAGTGTTTATGGGTTGTTTTTAGCCCTCCTGAAAATCGTTGGTTAGAGTTTTTTCAGCGGCATCAGGTTAAAAAAATTGTGATTGCTCAATACGAAGCCTGGCCCGGACTTTGGTTGGCCGCGCAAAAGCTTGGAATTGAAGTGCTCGTAGTCGACGCTCGTCCGAGAAAATCTCTCCGCCTGATTAAGCGTTGGTTTATGTGGAACAGGTTTCAACTTCCACGCCTGCATTTTTTTGGTCAAGACTCGTTTAAAGAGTATTTTTTGCAATTTTTTCCCGGGAGTAAATTTTCCCCTCTGATCGATCCGCGTTGGATACGCGTACAGAATCGCATTCAAAATTCTCAGAGGGGAGAAAAGCGTCCGCGGCTTATAGAAGTGTTGAGGGATTATTTCTCTATCGATGTCCCCAACACCCTCTTGATCGCGAGCGCCTATGTCGAGGATCTCCGGTTTCTGTCCCCAGTGCTGGGCTCTTTTGATCGAATTGTCATCGTTCCGCACGAAATTACCCCTGCTTATCTCAAGGCATTTTCAGAGACGCTGACTCAGTTTTTTGGAAAAAATTGGACCTCTACCTTGGATCCTCGGGGAGCCAGTTCGTCATGCCGGGTTGTCTTTGTTCCTGAAAAGGGATTTCTTGTAGAGCTGTTTTCCATTGCACGCATTGTTTGGGTGGGTGGTGGATTCAATAAAGGGGTTCACTCGGTAATAGAGCCCGCTTTGTTTCCCGTTTTTATTGGGGCGGGACCAAAGAATTCCAATCTTCCGGAGGTGTCTCTCTTGTCGGACATGGGTAGGCTAAAAATTTGTCATCGGCAGGTCGATCTTGAGGCCTGGATTAAGGATCTTCGCCTCAAGGAGGACAGATCTCATGAACTTAAAAATTCGCAAATAGAGCTTGAAAAACGTTTTTGCTCGGAAAATCTTCGATGGGTCATCGGCGCTGTAAAAGCGGATCTCATCCAAAAGGATATCAGTTATGAGTGATCGATCTTCATCCAGTTTGCCACGTTGGGACGCCGTTTTTGTAGGATCCTCATTGTTTGGACTTGCAGCTGCCGCGGCACTTGCTCAGACAGGCAAGCGGATTGCCGTGATGGAATCACAAAAGCAATTTCCCCGCACATGCCCGGTTCCTCTGGGGTTATACCGTGATTTGAGTTGGGGAATGCCTGCACTCGATCTTGACCTCATTACGCCACGCCAACGTTACCGTTTATCGTCGTTGCCCGAATTTGATTCCGACACTGAACTGGGTTTTGCGTCGATGGGGCTGGGATACCCTTACAGTTCCGAGTTGAGTTCTTTACTTTGGAATTGGGAATTTGTGGGCCATGATCCGACTTCACGGGCTCATGGAAACAAATCTGGGTCCACTCCCATGGTAGGCTCGGCTCCGCTTTTGCCCTCTGTATTACTTGGTTCAGATCCGGGTGTGGTTCGTGAGCATCTGATCGAACGGTTAAAAAATGCGGGAGGGCAGCTTTTTTCCGTATCCGATGGGGTCAGCTTAGTAAGCGATAAATCTCACGCCGTCTCTTTAGTAACCGCTCATGGGGCGCACTCAGAGCCCGTTCGAGTCATTGCGGGAGTTGATCCCGAATTGTTTTCTGAGCCAAGTGCGCTCTTTTCCGGATTCCAGATGGGGCGTTCTGTTCCGCGTCCTACGGGATGGTGGTTTACGCTCAGACTCGAGCTTGCTCCCGGATTTAAGCCTGAAGGATCTGCCGGTCACTGGGTTTATCAAGACCAGTCGTCCCCTATTGTGCAGGTGGATTGGGCATCGCCAAATACGGTGCGCATTCAGTCCCTCATGCCGTGGTCCGAGTTATCTCTGGACCGTGGTTATCAGCGCGTTTTTGCCCAGCGGCTTTTTCGGGTATTCACCCAGCTCTGTCCATTTGCGGAGTATGGCCTTAAACAGGCCATGCCTTCGGTCAATGACCCCAGCTTGGCTGAACAACAGCATCTCGTTGCGCTTTACCCTTTCCGGCATCTGTCGGAAATCCCGAATGAACTCCGCGTCTATGGCGGGAATTTGGAGTGGGGGAAAAAATCACATAAAAATGCGCCGGTGTTCGTGTTGATGGATCCGCGACTCGGAAGCGCGCTAGGCACCCTCGAAGAAATGTATGCTCAGATTAAAACTCTTGTAAATTAAAAAAGTTTTAGATATCTTCCCGCTCAATTTGGGGGGGGATTTATGACGACATCTGGTTTTCGTTTGGGGTGGTGGGGGTGTGTCTTGCTTTTTTGCTTGGGGCCAAGGGGTGTTGTGGCCTTAGAAGACCCACAGGTATCAACGCTACACGCACAAGGATTGAGCCTGATCGAAGACGACTCCCCGAGATTTTTTGTTTCTCCTCGATTTGGAATGGCCCGGATTCTTGGGGCGAATACGCTTAATTCCGAGGTAGATTACGGTTTTGGCATTTCTGCCGGCATAGAGGTTTGGCGCAATATCGCTCTGGAATTTGCTTACCAACGTGCGCAACTCAACATGGGGTTACCCTTTAACGCTCTGAATTCCTTGCCGGTCGTCACCAATGCTCCGGGTAACGTCTTTCAGATGGGGCAGAATCAATTTTTTATGGGCGCAAAAGTTCACCTTTTGGATCGATCCTACCGGCTCCGGCCGGTGGTCGGAGCAGGGGCGGGGTTTTCCCGCTCTGAATTAAACTATCATCCCATGATGCTCTCCGCATTGGGCCAGCCCTCCGTTTATGATCGTGACGTCAGAATTGATCAATGGCTGGGCTATGCTTCAGGAGGTCTTGAGCTCCAGATCAGCCCTCATTTTTCAATCTTTGGAGTGTTTCAGTACAACGGCGTTCTCTCTGGAAAAGTCAATGCGGGACAATCCGTAGATGCGCAAATTGCAGCAAATGCTGATCCCAACAAAACCACACTTGCTAATGGAATTCTACGCGCAGCAAGTTACGCTGTTAATTTCGGCGTGACCTTGTCGTTTTAATTTCTGAGCGATACCCTGAATCCATGAAATCCTTCTCGGTAGAGCATAAAAGCGTCGGTGGAAAACAAATTGCAGTCGTCACTTTTGACCTTCCGGGTGAAAAGGTGAATAAATTTAATCGCGAAGTCATGGAGGATTTTCAGATCCTCCTCCATACGCTGCAAAAAGATACGTCCGATGTTGTGGTGATGATTTCTAAAAAATCAGGAATTTTTATTGCGGGTGCGGACATCAAATTAATCCAATCAGCGCAGACCGAAGCCGAAGCTTTTGAGCTTGCGCGTGCAGGTCAAAATTTACTCACCGCCTGGGAAACGCTGCCCATGCCAACCGTTGTCGCCATTCAGGGGGCGTGTATGGGAGGGGGCTGCGAACTTGCGCTGGCCAGCTCCGCTATCGTGATGAGCCAGGACGCGACAACCCGCATCGGGCTGCCAGAAACTCTTCTCGGAATTATTCCTGGAATGGGCGGATGTGTCCGCTTACCTTGGAAGGTGGGGATTGCGCAGGGCTTAGATCTGATTTTGACCGGAAAAACGCTTACCGCCGAAAAAGCCTATAAAATCGGACTAGCCGAGGCTTCTCTTCCCGTCGAAAACTTCGTTCAAGAGGCACTGGTATGGGCATCGAACCATGCTGATCTGCTGAAGAAAAAAACAATTCTTGCAAAAAAACCTGCGCTCGGGGGAACTGGAGGGTGGATCGGGTCGGTGCTGGAGTCAGGGTTGGCTCGATCCATGATTTTCTCAAAAGCAAAGTCTAGCGTTCTAGAAAAGACCAAGGGACATTATCCCGCACCCCTAGAGGCGATTGACGTGATTTCTGAAATCGGGACCTGCTACCAAGCGCGATTTTCGGGCCAAGAGTTACAAGAGGCGCTGGTCCGTGAGGCTCGCGGTTTTGCCAAGATGGCGATGACTCCTGTTTCAAAAAACCTCATCCGTTTGTTTTTTATGACCGAATCGGTAAAGGGAGCGTTTGAAAAAATGCCCGTTACCCGAGCAGGTGTCCTCGGGGCCGGAGTCATGGGGGGAGGCATTGCCCAACTCTTTGCCGATAAAAACGTTCCCGTGGTGATGAAGGATATTTCGCCGCAAGCTTTAGAAACAGGAATTCAGTCGGCGCTCGCATTGTTTAAAAAGTCGTTAAAAAAGCGGAAAATTAACGAACGTCAGTTTCAGCAAAAACTGAATCTTTTGACTCCAACCCTAGACGTCAAGCGCTTGGGCTCGGCTCAGGTTATCGTCGAGGCCGTTGTCGAAAAGCTAGAGGTTAAACAAGCTGTGCTGAGTGAAATCGAGAACGACGTCCCCGAAACTACCATCTTGGCCTCGAACACGTCTTCTCTTCCTATTACCAACATTCAGTCTGCGCTTAAGCGCCCACAAAATTTTTGCGGAATGCATTTTTTCAATCCTGTTCACAAAATGCCACTGGTAGAAGTGATTCGCGGAGAGAAGTCTTCTGATCGGACCGTCACTCAGGTTTATCAATTAGCAAAACAACTCGGTAAAACGCCCGTCATCGTAAAGGATTCTCCCGGATTTTTGGTGAATCGTCTCTTGATGCCGTACTTGTCTGAGGCCGCAAGCCTCCTTACCGAAGGGGTGCCCATTCTAGAAATTGATCGCGCTCTTTTAAATTTTGGAATGCCCATGGGACCGATTGAACTTATTGATGAAGTGGGAATTGATGTCGGCCAAAAAGTGGCCGGAATTCTCAGAGAGGCCTTCGGTGACCGAATGAATGCGCCTCAGCTTTTTAACGGATTTATTGAAAAAAAACGTCTTGGGAAAAAAACAAGACATGGGTTTTATCGTTATGAAGGTCCAATAGACCGACTTCAGAAAAAGTTTGATCCCGAGGTGTACTCGTTTTTGGGGGTTCAGCCCCGCCCTCAATCTGTCGCTCCGGATGTGATTTTGGATCGTTGTCTTTTGGTCATGATCAACGAAGCTGCGCGTTGTTTAGAGGAAGGCATCGTCCAATCTCCTGATGATGTCGATTTGGCGATGATCATGGGGACAGGATTTCCGCCGTTCCTAGGAGGACTGATGTCGTATGCCAAGCATCGTGGTTATGGAAGTTGTGTTCAGCGCCTCAAGGAACTGGCATCGCTTTACGGTTCCCGATTCGAGCCCTCATCGGCATTGATTCAGCTGAGTCAGGGAGTTTGATGTTTTTAAGATTTTTTCGTTCAAGTTTTGTTTCAGATATTGCTCTCCGGTACCTTTGGGCTCAGTCGGGAGTGCGGTTCGTAAGGCTGAGTATTGCCTTGTCCTGGCTTGGGATTGTCTTTGGTGTAGGGGCCATTTTGGTTGTTTTATCCGTAATGTTGGGCTTTGAACGAGAACTTAAAAAGAAACTGATTACCAATGATGCCCATGTGATTTTTTTTCCTACTCCTCAGGTCGAAACCTGGGACTCTGGATTTATTCATCCCGCTGTCATTGATCAAGATCCACGTTGGATTGCCGTTCGTTCCTCTCCGGCTGTGCAGCAAGTGTCCTTCTCTGTTTCTCGTGAGCTTATTTTGCAATTTGGAAAAAAAACAACGGGGGTGGTGTTAAAAGGATTTCCTCCGGCTGATTTTGAAGCGTTTGAGTCGAAGATCAGGGATAAGGCCAGCGTTTTTTTGGATCGCGAGGACCGAGATCGGGGCATTACTGCGCTTCCCGAAGTTTTTGTCGGAGAAGAATTGGCATTGAAATTGGCCCTGATTCCGGGCGATGAGATGACGTTACTCAACCCCATTGATGTTTCAGGTCCGATGAGTGGTGTTCCTCGATCAAAGGTGTTTCGGTTAGGAGGGGTTTTTAAATCGACTCTTCCCGAGCAAGAGCAGACCTTGGTGGTCACTCGGCAACAAACATTTGAATCGTTTGTGAGAAAAAAATCGGTGCTTAGTCAAATTGAAATTCGCCTCAAGCATCCCGAATCGGCACCAAAATGGTCCGGACTTTGGCTTAAACAACTTCCCGAATTCCGGGCACAAGATTGGATGAATCAAAACCGGCAATTGTTTGCCTCAATGCAGCTTGAGCGTTTTGCCATGTTTGTTATTCTTTTGTTTACCGTGTTGATCGCCAGTCTCAACTGTGTTTCGAATCTTTCGTTAATGGTCCGCGAAAAGATGAAAGACATTTCTGTGTTGCGTGCGATGGGGGCAACTTCAAAGGACATAGACCGGGTGTTCACCTGGATTGGAGTAATTCTGGCTGCGACTGGGGTTGGACTCGGGTCGGTGCTGGCTGCGATTTTATGCTGGATTTTGTCATCAACTCAATGGATTGAGCTTCCCGATATCTACTACGATCGAAGTTTGCCCGTAAGTATTGAGCCCGCCTATTTTTTAGGAATAGGCGTGGTTTCGTTTTTACTGGTCATATTCTGTGCCCGATTTCCCGCAAAAAAAGCCGGACGACTCGGAATCTTGGACGGATTTCGGTTATCGTAGAGTCATGTTTACCGGAATCATTTCGACCCTCGGGCGCGTCGAGCGCCTCTCGCCCCAGCCCGACACCCAGGGCATTCGTATTTGCGTAAGAATTGCTGACCCGAGCTTCGCAGATGTCGTCCTAGGGGAGAGCATTGCGCATAATGGGGTTTGCTTAACGGTAGTTCAAAAAACAGGGATTAAAAAAACGGGTTCGGTCTCGGATCACTTTGTTTTTTCTTACGACTTGGCTCCCGAAACCCTAAGATCAACTGCACTAGATGCGCTCCGCGAAGGAAGCTTGGTGAACATTGAGCGAGCGATGAAGCTTGGGGAGAGATTGTCCGGGCACTGGGTTCAAGGGCATGTGGATGGTGTGGGGCACATTCAAGAGATCCTCCCTGAAAACGATTGCTTCACGTTAAAAGTTTCAATTCCTCGGGAACTTTCCCGATACGTGATTTTAAAAGGTTCGATGACCGTAGACGGGATAAGCCTTACCGTACAAGGATTAAGTGAAAACCCAGATCGTCAATGGGTTCAGTTTCAAATTATTCCACATACCTGGGAGGTCACGCGGTTAAAAACGCTCGCCGTTGGTGATCCGGTGAATCTTGAGGTAGACTTAGTCGCAAAACACATTGAGCGCCTTATTCATGCCTATCCCAAAACTTAACGATGCTGATCTTGATTCCGCTCTTTCCGCACTAAAAAGCGGAGGGATGGTCATCCTTGTGGATCACGAGGATCGGGAAAACGAGGGCGACTTGGTTCTGGCCGCAGAATTCGCCACGGCAGAGGCCATAAACTTCATGATTAGGGAAGCGCGCGGTTTAGTTTGTTTGTCCTTAACTGAAGACCACGCCGATCGTTTGGGCTTAGTTCCTATGGTCGCGCATAATCGTACGCCTCGGAAAACCGCATTTACAGTTTCTATCGAAGCGGCGCAAGGAGTGTCGACCGGAATTAGTCCTGCAGATCGTGC
Source organism: Pseudomonadota bacterium (assembly GCA_027482725.1). Classification (GTDB taxonomy): domain Bacteria; phylum Bdellovibrionota; class UBA1018; order UBA1018; family CAIMNF01; genus JAIXVT01. Next base: position 13,663 of record JAIXVT010000030.1, read on the forward strand.
TCACACGATTCTTACCGCTATTGATCAAAAAACAACTTCTTCTGATATTGTGAGCCCGGGGCATGTGTTTCCGCTCCGAGCAGTGAAGGGGGGGGTTCTTGCGCGGGATGGACACACGGAAGGCAGCTTGGAGCTTTGTCGGCTAGCTGAATTAAAAGAAGCGGCGGTGATCTGTGAAATCGTGAACGATGATGGATCAATGGCTCGCGGGGAAACGTTGATTGCATTTGCGAAAAAACACCGTATTCCGATGCTGAGCATGAATCGTCTTATTCGTGCAGCGGTGTTGACTCGGCATTACCTGGAATACTCCCCGAAAACACGCCTCCCTCAGCGTCGAGGAAACCACGAGGAAACCGGCGGAGTAACACTCGTTGCGGTTCGCAACACTGTGACTCAACAGGAACATGCCGTAATCACCACAGAAGAAGACGCCAGGGTTGCACCTGTGCCGGTTGTGCCCTGGGTGCGCATCCATTCGGAGTGTCTGACGGGTGATGCGTTGAATAGCGCCCGTTGTGATTGTGGTGACCAGCTCCACTACGCTTTGGCCCATCTCCAGATTTCCCCCGGGATTGTGATTTATCTCAAGGGGCAAGAAGGACGTGGAATTGGTTTGTTTGAAAAAATTAAGGCGTATGAACTGCAAGATCAAGGCAAGGATACCATTGATGCCAACCAAGCCTTAGGTCACCGCGAAGACTTGCGAAGCTATGCCGATGCCGCGCGGATTTTGATGGATCAAGGAATCACGACGATTCGACTCATGTCGAATTCTCCGCAAAAAAAACAGGAGCTAGAGCGTTTTGGGATTATCGTCAGCCAAGTGATTCCCATCCCCGTGCAATCAAGACCGTCAAACGCACGGTATTTAAAAACAAAAAAAGAACGACTTGGGCATTTCATTGGAGACCCCTTATGAAATTTGCGATTGTAAAAAGTTCGTTTAACACCGAGATTGTTGATGGACTACTCAAGGGTGCACAATTGGCGCTCAGTGAGCGTGGTGTGTCTTCTGGAAATATCGAGATTTTTTCTGCCCCTGGGGCCTATGAACTCCCTCTCATTGCACAAGAATTGGCTAAGACAGCGCGGTACGCTGGAATCATTTGTTTAGGGTGTGTGATCAAAGGAGATACCGCCCATTTTGAATTCATTAGCTTGGGTACAACGGTGGGGATTCAACAGGCGTCGTTGGCCACTGCCACTCCGTTGAGCTTTGGAGTGATTACCACCTATACGGAGCAGCAGGCGTTGGATCGGTCGCAGCCCAACTCGGAGAACAAGGGGCGTGAGGCGGCACTGGCGTGTTTTGATACAGCCTTGACCTTGACCTCAATTCGTACTCTGCGCTAAGATCAAGTTTCTGTAATTTTTTGTGTTGGCTCGTAGCTCAGCGGTAGAGCACTACCTTGACATGGTAGGGGTCGCTGGTTCGATCCCAGTCGAGCCAACCAAATTTAAATAAATAAAATTGATATTTGTTTCATTTTTCGCTAGGGTTCCCTCCATGGCGCTAGCCAAACCGAGCGTGATTTTCCCCATAATGATTTTTTTGGGAGTGTTTGGAGGGGGTGCGCCAGTTCTCATAAAAGCACAGGCCGGGGTGGAGCAAACGCTGAGGACCGCGCCGAACGAATCCGCTCCAGAAACGGGTTCTCGCTTGGTTTGGAGCACGGAGTCCAGCCCTGCCTTGAACCCGCCCGCTCCCACGCGTTTTTTACCCACGGTAGCCCCGCCCACAGACAATTCCCCTGATGCGGCGATATCTCTAGTGACTCAGCTCGGAAAAATCTGGGACATCATTTTTAAAAATCGTGCACACGCTTCATACGATGTTCAAACGGTTTCAGCGTTACCCACTGAGGCACGCGGAGCTTGGGACAAGTTGTCGGGATGGGTCGCCACTCGAGATTTTGGATTTGAAAAAGACGTGAGTTTGTTTGGGGTGAAGTTTGTAAAAGTCCGCTACCGTGTTCAGTTCACTTTTGGGGGGCAATACCAAGGACACGGAAAATATTTGGCCCAAGCCCGAGTCATCCCGGAAGAGATTACGGTTTATACCCCCTATCAAATCAATCTCAAGGGTGGAGCAAGTGTGATCAATGTTGGCACACCGGAAGAACCGTTGGCAAAAGTGAGGATTGACCTATTTTGGAACATTCGTTCCCCAGTGAGTTCGCACACCCAATCGGAGGCTTTCGAAGTCTATGGCGACGGGCGTGCACAAAATCTTACAACCCAAGAGTGGGTTTTTTAAGAGTTGTCTCAGGGATAGACTTAAGCGCCTCGAATCCAAAAATATAACGCAAAAACCCCAGACAAAATGGCCAAAGCCTCAGCAAGTCCCAGGGCAATTTTTTGTTCGACCACTTGAAGGCGTGGCGTGGTTTTGAGTTGGGTCTGCTCTGGAATTTTTGTCTCAGGAAGTCCAATCAGAACCCTCTCCCAAATATGGCGCGCTTGCTCCATTAGTGAGCGGCAAGTCGGACAATCACCGATGTGGGTTTGAATCGCCTTATGGTGTTGGGTTTTGGGATTAGGGTCAAGAAGACCCTGCATCCAGGGCGCCGACGGGTCGTAGGTGGGACATGCTGGCGCGGGACGGAGTGGAGCAGAGGGAAAAGGCAAGCTTGCGGACATCTCCTCAAAAACAAAGCGAATACGAATACTCCACGCAAGCGATGCGATCATTGCATCAGGTAATCCAATGGTTCGTGCAATGCGATCATAGGGCCACTGAAGTTGGTGCAGAGCAACCAACAGGAACCGTTCTTTAACGGATAACCGGAAAAAAGGGTGCGCTACTTTTGATTGAGGATCTACAGGAATGCCGTCCAATTGCTCAATCAGGAACCGTGCGGCGCGCTCGACCTTTCGATCTTCAGTCAGGTCCAGCCACGCAACCGAAGCTTTGGCTCGATCGGAATAGGTCTCCGCTGCCCCATTAGGGGGGGCTACGGCATAGGTCAATTGATCAATGAAAGTATAAGTGTTCACTCTTTCAGTTTAGCTCAACTTGACAACTAATAGTCCAATGCTGAAAACCTAAACATGCCCTTTTTTAAGAAACGAACCCGTATCCTTTTTATTTTTACCCTCGCGCTGAGTCAAGCTTCTTTGGGGTTTGCTCAAGAGCTAAACACCGTTCATGTCGAGCGAAAAAAAGGGAGCAAAACGGTGCTTAATCAACATACCTCCGTGGATTTTTGGCGCCAAAAGTCAGCTCAAGAAGCATTCCAAGAGGTTTTGAGCGCTATTGATTCCGCAGAACAGGCCGAAATTGATCTTGTGGTGGTCAAGGGGCGGGATGGGAGTCTGGCCCGGTTTCCACGACACCTCATCACCAAAGGGCATGTAAAATTTACGACATGTGAGGGCAGAAGCGTTTGTTTAAAGGGGGTAACGAACCGGGCGCGTATTCCGGTAGAGGCGCTGGAAGTGAAACGAGTTCAGAAAATTGAACTCTTTAACCACAATGAGGTTTTCCCCGAGGCAAAACTGAAGGATCGGACCAACCCGGCCGCTTCACGTGGAGAAAAACTTTGGGTGCAAAACTGTTTGTCTTGCCATGGACTCAAGGCTCCCGAATTGCAGTTAAAAAATCTTAAACTCGTCGAGTCTGTGTTTAATCAAACTCATCGAAAGTTCAGCGGATTTCGACTCGATTCTTGGGATGTTCGGGGCATTGCGGCTTATTTGGATGCGCTCAAACCGTAGGTCGTTTAATTTAATACCTTATGAACGTTTCCGGATTCCTTCCCGCACTCGAACTCGAGTGCGAAGTGGACTTTTTCGCATGGCACTCTTTACCGGATAATCCGGAGGTGCATCAGCATCGATTTTTGCTGGCGGTCCGGATAAAGAAAAAACGCCAAGCGGGCCAAGACCGCCTGCTTCATCTCCCCGAATTTAAAAAAATATTAGAGTCGTGGATCACCCCGCTTCAGGACCAAGTGCTTAATCAATGCCGAGCGCTGAGTGCATCGATACATGATCGGCCAACGCTGGAAAATCTGATGACTTACTTCTCGGAGTTGTGCTCGCAAAACGAACCCTTGGGAAGCTGTTGGGTACAAATTAGGCTTGAGCTTTACGAACCCACTGGGTACTTTTGGGGTCGAATTTTACTGAATCGTGAAAATGGGGGGCACACTTAAATGATGTTGCAGCCACCACTCTTAGAGTTACGCCATATCCAAAAAGTTTATCCCACAGGTGATCAAGGGGTTGCGCTGGCTCAGACTTTAAAGTTTGATCGGGGTGAAGTGGTTGGAATTATTGGGCCCTCGGGTTGCGGCAAATCAACACTTCTCCGACTGATTGCGGGATTGTTAGAGCCTACCGATGGCCATGTTCTTTGGTCAGACGAATCGGCTCAAACTCCAAAAATGAGAATGGTGTTTCAGGATGCCGTTTTACTCCCTTGGCTTACGGTAAAGCAAAACATTCATTATTCTCATTCTCGGGGAGGAATCAGCGTCGAGGATGATTTTAAGTTTTGGATTCATCAATTAGGGTTGTCGCCCGTTTTAGATCAATACCCCCACCAGATTTCAGGGGGGCAGAGAATGAGGGCGAGCTTTGCCCGAGCTATCGGAGATCGACCGGATGTTATTTTTTTAGACGAGCCTTTTGCGGCCTTAGACGAACCCCTTAGGATTGAAATCGGTTTTCAGTTTTTGAATTACTGCAAAGCCCCCCCTCCTTTTGTTTTTTTTTGTCACTCATTCCATCACCGAGGCCCTGACCTTGTGTGACCGCATCTTGGTTCTGAACGGAAGACCGGGGTTTCTTTTGCACGACGAGGCTATTCCTTTTGAACGAGGATCCATTGAGGTGCGCAATCACCCCGATTTTGGGCGATATTTCAAAAAATTCTTTGACTTGCTCTCGGGGGCGGTAGCGACAGAAAGCGGTGTCGTGCGTGAATAAGTTTCGACACATTATTTCGCCAGTTTTCGGTGCAGTGCTTCTTTTAGGTTTGCTTGAGGCAGGTGTCCAGCTGGGTTGGATTTCATCCTACTTGATTGCCCCGCCTTCAGCCATGTTGCGTTACGCTGTGCCCGCATGGCGGGATTGGGGAACGGCGCTTTTTGAAACCTGGACCAATGCAACACTAGGACTCGGATTGAGCGTTGTGTTTGCGCTTGGGGTGAGTGTTTTGTTTTCTTATCTTCCTTGGGTAGAGCGGATGTTTTTGCCTTTGATGGTTTTTTTTCAGACGGTTCCGATTATTGCTATTGCTCCGCTATTGGTCATTTGGTTTGGATATGGACCCAAAACAGTGATTGCTTCTGCGTGGATTGTTTCTTTTTTCCCAGTATTGTCCAACGGTATTTTTGGATTTGCTCAAGTTGATCCGAGATCTATAGAACTCTTTCGGCTGATGAACGCAACCCCCACCAAGATTTTTTGGGGTTTACGGTTTCCTCGGTCGATCCCGTATTGGGTTCAGGGAATTCGCTTGGGTTCTGGTCTTGCGGTTATCGGAGCCATCGTGGGGGAGTTTATCGCGGGTGGTGGGCTTGGGGGGTTTATCGATTCCGCGCGCAATCAACAGCGCATCGATCAAGTTTTTTTTGCGGTTTTTATCGGCACCTTTTTGGGGCTCTTTTATCTGAAGCTGATTGACGTTGTGGGGCGAACGTGGTTTAAACGCTACTTCTATCCCAGCGTGTAGGAGAGAACATGTCATCTGTAAAATCTGTTTTTTTAGCTTTGTCTGTTTTTTGTGTGGCGGGATCCGTTTTGGCGGAGCCGCTTGTGCGCGCAAAGCTTGCGCTCAATTGGAAGCCCGAGCCCGAGTTTGGAGGATTTTATCAGGCCCTCTGGGATGGGACTTACAAAAAAGAAGGGATAGACCTTGAAATCGTGCCCGGAGGTTCAGGACAACCTGTACCTCAAATGATCGAGTCAGGAACCGTTGACTTTGGTATCGTCGCTCAGGATGAGGTTTTAGTAAGCCGTGAGCGTGGAGCGAATCTTGTCGCCATTTGGACGGTTTATCAAAACAATCCTCAGGGATTCATGGCGGCCGAAAAGCACGGCTTTAAAAGCCTAGGGGATTTGTTGAAATCGTCGCTCAAAATCGCGATTCAGAAAGGGATGCCTTACGCTCTCTATTTACAAAAAAAATACGCCATTAAAGAATCTCGCTGGATTCCGTATCTCGGTGGAATTTCCCAGATTTCAGGAATCAGTGGGGATACACAAGCACAACAGTGCTTTGTGACCTCTGAGCCTGAAATTGCACGGGCAAGTGGAATCCGTGTGAACTCATTTTTGATTTCAGAAAGTGGATACAATCCTTATCTGGCGCTTGTTGCCGTGCGTAAGGATTTTTTGGAAAAAAAGCGTGACCTTGTACAACGGTTCGTTCGTGCGACTCGCAAGGGTTGGCAAGCGTATTTGTCTGACCCTAAAACGGCAAACCAAGCGATGGCCAAGATCAATACCAGCCTCAGCACCGAGCGGTTCCAAGTGATTGCAAAGAATCAGGAAATTTTTGTGCGGCCTGATCGCAAGGCAAAAATTGGAGAAATGGCGGCCTCGCGCTGGGACCAGCTTCAGGCGCAACTCCAAGACGTTGGTGTTTTGCGGACGGCCAAGCCGTCGTCCGAGCTTTTTATTAATTTTGATTAACCCTCATTATTTTTTCTTGATGTTTGACATTATCCTTTAGACACTGATCAACGAAACTTATTGACGAGAGAGGTCGTAGGTTTCGTAAACGGTAACTGCCAAGGATTTTGGCTCATCAGGGAGAGAGAACATGAGGTCACACGTCACGTTAGCGCTTGCGCTAGCTGCCTTTATTTTGGGTACTGCCCAGGCCGGCACCCCACACCACCATTCACACAACGCTAAAGAACGTTGTGAGTTTATGCCCGAAAACGATCTTCGGATTGAAGTCGGTCAGGAATCACTTTACGGCGGAATTACCGAAGAAGAGTTTAATCGTGTGATTGATCAAGCTGAAAAGGTCTATGCCCCGATCGTCGCTAAAGCCGGGGGGCGGTTGAAATTTAATCGTCTCTGGAAAGACGCCACGGTAAACGCCAGTGCGACCCAGCAAGGAAAAACATGGATTGTGAATATGTATGGCGGGTTGGCTCGGCATGAGCTGGTCACCTCAGATGGGTTTTTAGCTGTAGTTTGTCATGAACTCGGACATCACCTCGGAGGGTTTCCTCAGAAACCGGGAATTATGGGTCCGGGTTGGGCCTCTAACGAGGGACAGGCGGACTATTTTGCAACCGCAAAATGTATGCGACGGATTCTAGCTCCAGAGGACAATATCTCGGTGGTGAAGCGTGTACGCGTTCCCTCAGAGGTCGCCAACGGCTGTGCTCAACAGTTCAAAAAAGAAAAAGAGATTGCGCTTTGTGTGCGCAACGCAATGGCCGGACTATCGCTTGCGTCAATGTTAGCAACCCTACGCAATACCAAAACCCCAAGCTTCACGACACCGGATTTAAATCGGGTTTCTACCACATTTCATGATCACCCTCAGGCTCAGTGCCGCTTGGATACGTACTTTCAAGGTGCGCTTTGTACCGCAGATCATCGAATTGATTTTGGAAAAAGTGATCCTATCACGGGCGCCTGTTCTGTAGAAGGCGGGCAAACGATTGGAGTTCGTCCAACCTGTTGGTACAAGCCTCGGGACTCCCGTCGTCGGCCATTGAGGGTGTTTTCGCCGGATGTGTTAGCGAGTTCATCCCCAGACTCTTCTGTCCACTGGTAGTAAACATCAACAAATAGCATTTCAACTCAGGAGAGACCTTCTTTCCTGAGTTTTTTTTTGACCGATGCCCCTGTGTTTCGGCATACTAACGGTTCATTCACTATTCATGTGCGGCCGTGGTGGAATTGGTAGACACGTACGTTTGAGGGGCGTATGGGGTAACCCGTGCTGGTTCAAGTCCAGTCGGCCGCACCAATTTTTTTTTCAAAATAACTCTCCGCATAAATCTCCGTTTACAGGCTGAACGCCGCCCCTTAATCTTGTGGTTTATCGACGAACAACTCGGAGTTAAGGTGAAATGAATTTAGGTCGAAACGATCCTTGTAATTGCGGAAGTGGAAAAAAATTTAAGCGGTGCCACGGCTTGGAGCCGGCGTTTAAGCCGATCGAACAACCTCGATCCGAAAGCGCTGGGGATCATGGGGCCGACGGAGGTCCTTCTCCTTTTGCAGGTTTTGATCCGTCTAAGGTGGATTTAAATTGGCTTCAGGCGTTTAGTGGGGCCATGCAACAACTTCCACGTGGGCAGCTTCAACAGCTCCAAGTATTGATGCAAAAAGCAATGTCAGGAAAAGATGTCGCTCGGGAGATGGAAGAATTGCAACGTAAGCTCCCAAAATCTTTTCAGGATTTGTTGGCTCAAGGAAATGCGCTTGAAAAACAATTTGAAGAAGCGACTACCCCGGCCGATTCTACAGAATCAGCCCCACTCACGCTTGAGCAACAGGCTCAGCTTGCACAAATACAAAAAAACAACCAAAAGTCGGGAATTTCCCGTCTTTGGGGAAAAATCTTTAAGTAAATTATGACCATCAGTTCATTTCATGTGGTGACGTTTGATCAGTGGGCAAAAAAAGAGGGGCTAGATGTCCCAGAGCGCGGGATTGCGGCCGTTTTAGAGCTTGCGGGTGAAGGGGCAACGGTGCCTTTTATGGCACGCTACCGCAAAGAGCGCACAGGAAATTTAGACGAAGTTCAAATTCAAAAAGTACTGGATGTTAAAGCATCTTGGGACGAGCTTTTATCCCGTAAAGAGTTCATTTGGGGCGAAATCGAAAGACAGGGCAAGCTCACGGATTCTCTAAAAGCATTAATTCAAACCAATTTAGACCGCACGGCGCTTGAGGACATCTATCTTCCGTACAAACAAAAACGGAAAACCAAGGCGACCTTGGCCAAAGAAGCCGGCCTTGAGCCTTTGGCGGATTGGCTTTGGAAAGTGGGTGGGGGAGAAATTACACCGGAACCCGGCCAAACTCCGGAGCTTTGGGCGTTTACGTTTAAAAACGAACCCTTGGGGTTCAATGATGGACCGCAAGCACTCCAGGGTGCTGTGGATATTTTGGTTGAGCGCCTCAGTGAAAACCGAGACCTGCGACAAAGTGTTCGAGAAACCTTTTTTGACCGCGCTTACTTGAAATCACAGAAAGCAGAAAAAGCAAAAAAAGACTCTAAGTTTGAGATGTATTTTGATTTTTCCGAGCGGTTACAATCGTTGTTACAGAAAAAAAATTCTCACCGCTATTTGGCTATCCGACGAGGGTGGATCGAAGAAGAACTTTCAATCCAATTTTGCCAAGAATCCAAGGAAAATTTGGATGAGCTGTTTGTCGGCGATTTTCTAAAAGCCGCAAATGCACACCATGACAGTTCGACGAAATCCTTTTTGGAAAAAGCTGCAAAAACCGCGTTAAAAGTTCATGTTTTGCCCAGTATAGAGAATGAGGGGCATAAGGCGCTTAAAGATAACGCCGATGAAGCCGCAATTGCGGTGTTTTCAGAAAACGTGCGTAAAGTATTGCTGTCGTCCCCCTTTGGGCCGCGTTCTGTTTTGGGCATCGATCCTGGAATCCGAACGGGATGTAAAATTGCCTTGATTGACGATTCGGGAAAGTTCTTGAAAGATGCGGTCGTTTATCTACAAACCGAAGACCAAAAACAACAGGCCAAGCAGCTTTTGACCGCCTTGGTTCAGTCCGGTGTTGTCCAAGCCATCGCGGTAGGGAACGGCACTGCAGGACGAGAAACCGAACGCTTTGTCCGTGAGATCTTGAAAGAATTGAATTCGGATATTTTGATCGCACTCGTCGCAGAAACAGGAGCGAGCGTTTATTCGGCCAGCTCTGCCGCACGAGAAGAGTTTCCGGAATTAGATGTGACCGTGCGGGGAGCGATTTCGATTGCGCGTAGATTTCAAGATCCGTTGGCGGAACTTGTAAAGATTGATCCTAAAAGCGTTGGGGTAGGGCAGTATCAGCACGATGTGTCGCAGACGGCACTAAAACGCGCGTTGGAGCTTGTTGTGGACATTTGTGTGAACTCCGTTGGGGTCAATGTCAATACCGCAAGTCCCTATCTCTTGGCGCGCGTATCCGGGATTGGTGAGGCTCTGGCGCGGTCGGTGATTCAGTACCGTAACGACCACGGGATTTTTAAATCGCGAGAAGACCTTAAAAAAGTTCCAAGATTCTCTGAAAAAACATTCGAATTGGCGGCGGGGTTTTTGCGTATTCCTGAAAGCGAGAATGTTTTAGATCATACCGGCGTACACCCGGAGAAGTACGGTGTATTGGGCGATCTCGCTCAGGTTGCGCAAAAGGATATCCGATCATTTGTGGGTTCGGGTGCTCGGGACATAAAGAGAATTCCTGGCGCTAAAGAAAAGCTGGGGGAATTCACTCTCGATGACATTATTCGGGAAC